>CAVBMP010000083.1:0-4360 GCA_963596555.1 Bacteroides helcogenes | reverse complement strand
TATTAAAATTATTCTTTTTTATTGTCATCAAACCTAAAAATTCTTGACACTAACTGTAGTATGATATTATTTAAATAGTATAATGCAACTTTTAAGTTATAAAAATATATAAAAGAAAATAAAAAGAAGCAACCTTGTTGTACCAACGCTTTTGCTTCTTTATTAGTAGTATTATAGCAAAGAAAACTATAATGTGTCAAATCGTATGTAATACATACAAATTAAAAAACATATAGTTTCTTTTTTAAGTAAATTATGTATAATTATAATAGAGAGGTGTATATGAAAAATAAAAAGAATTTATTGATTATATTATTAATAGTAGTTATCATTGTACTAATACTTATTTATTTCTTATTTTTAAGAACTAAATCATTTACAGTTACTTTTGATACTGATGGTGGTAGTACTATAAATAATGTTTTGGTTAAAGATGGAGAAATACTTGATATATCAAATAAACCAATAAAAGAAGGTTTTACTTTCGTTGGATGGGCAAATAGTGAAGGCAGAATTATCACTAAAAACACTCGACTTACTAAAAACATTACTTTAAAAGCAATATGGGTTGATAATAAGAGTGAAAAAGTGACAATTAAGTTTAGCACTGATGGTGGTAATTCAATTGATGATATAACTTTATCTAAAGATGAAAAAATAATATTACCTGTTGATCCAGTTAGAGAAGGATATATATTTATGGGTTGGATGAATAGTGATGGAAACATTATATCTGAAGATATGGTATTGTCAAGCGACATGAAACTTACTGCTTATTGGATTAAAGATGGAGTTGAAACATCAAAAATAACATTTGATACTGATGGTGGTAATAATATAAAAGAAATAATAGTTGAAAAAGGTAAAACTGTTAAATTACCAGTACCACCAAAGAAAGATGGTTATGTTTTTGTAGGATGGTTATTGCCAGATGGAAATGTTGTTACTAAAGATACTATTATTAATAATGATACAACTTTGAAATCTAAATTGAAATTACCATATGTTTGTCCAGAAAATTGTACTCCTAGTGAAGATGGAAGCACATGTACTAGAGAAGTTACGGTATCACTAAGTAAAACAACAGCATGTCCAAATGGGTATACATTAAAGAGTGGAAAATGTCTGAATTATAAAACTAAATATCTTGCAGACAATATTGATAAAGCACCATATTGGAAATGTAAAAACAGTAGTGATTATATGTATACTGAAGAAGAAGCAGGCGGAGCACTTATGTGGTGTGTTAAAACTACTAGTAAGGTCACAAATGAATCTTGTCCTTCTGGATATACAAACGAAAATAATACTTGTAAAAAGACAGAGACAGTTAATTGTACTTTATCGCAAAACTAATATAATTTTATTAGTTTTTTCTTTTTGCTTTGTGTTATAATAATACATGGTGAATTAAATGAAAGTAGTTGTTTTAAGTAGCAGTAGTAGTGGTAACTCTACATATATAGAACTTGGAAATGTAAAATTTTTAATAGATGCTGGTCTTCCATATGGTGTTATGAAAGAAAGATTATACGATATAGAAGTAGAACCAGAAAGTATTGATTTTATAATCGTAACACACGCTCATATAGATCACGTAAGAAGTATTCATACATTTAATAGAGTTTATAATACTAAAATATATATATCAAGTGAAACATTACTTGAGTACGATAAGAGAGATAAGTTAAAAGACGTAGTATTATTTGATGAACTTGATAATATTATGGGTATTAAATTTGATAAAGTACCAATTTCTCATGATAAGAAAGGATATGGTTTTGTATTTGAATATGAAGGTATTAGTATAGCATATATGGCTGATACTGGTATGATACATTCTAAATACCATAACATCTTAAAGAATAAAACTGTGTATTTACTTGAAAGTAATCATGATGTAGAGATGGAAATGAATGGTACGAAAGATCAGATGACTAAACTAAGAAATATCGGAGATATGGGACACTTATCTAATGAAGACTGTGCTAAGTATTTAAATCATTTTATAGGAGATAAAACTAAATACATCTATTTAATACATATAAGTGATCATGACAATACTCATGAAAAAGCATATCAAGTAAATAGAGATGCAATAGACAAAAAAATCAAAATATTTTTAACATATAAAGATAAAATTAGTGAAAAACTAGAGGTATAACGTAAAAATATACCTCTTTTCTTTTAAAAAAAGTATAATTATGATAGAATTAATATGGTGAAATGTATGTATAGAAAAACATTTATGGAAGTAAATATTGATAATATAACTTCTAATGTAAAAAACATAATAAAAAAATATAATGATTATAAATACTATATAGCAATGGTTAAATCTAATGCATATGGTCATGGTATGTATATAGTAAATGATTTAATAAAGAGTGGTATTAATTATTTTGCAACATCTTCTTTAGAAGAGGCAATGAATATAAGAAAATATAATAAAGATATAGGTATTCTTTGTGTTGAGAAGATTGAACTTGATTCAATTGATGTAGCAATAGATAATAATATAACTCTTACTATTCATGAAGTTGATTATTTAAAAGAAATAGTAAAAATAACAAATAAAAATATAAAAGTTCATATTAAAATAGATACTGGAATGAATAGATTAGGTGTTAGTAGTAAAGATGAACTAAATGAAATAACTGATATTATTAATTTAAATAAAAATATATATTTAGAAGGATTATTTACTCATTTCGCAACGCCTGGTATTCATGATAAATTCTATGATATTCAAGTTTCTAATTTTAAAAATATAACTAGTGATTTGGATTTATCTAAGATACCTATGATACATTTAAGTAGTAGTTTTATAGTTCTTTCTCATCCAAAGTTAGAGTTTGCTAATGCTATTAGAATTGGAACTATATTATATGGATTTGATATCGCACCAAAAAGATTATCAAATAGTCCTAAAAATATATTGAGAAAGATTAGAAATAATTATTTAATTAAAAAGTATAACATAAGTAAAACATATGATAATGTAAATATTGAACTTAAAACTGCATTAAAACTTAAAACTAATATTATACAAATCAAACATATTAAACCAGGTGATAAAGTAGGTTATGGAATTCTTTATGAAGCAAAGAAAGATGAAATAATCGCAACAATACCAATTGGTTATGATGATGGGATTGGTACTAATCATATAAATAGATATGTTGTTATTAATAATAAAAAGTATCCTGTTATTGGTGAAATATCTATGTGTATGATGAGCATACTAATAGATGAAAGTGTTAGTATAAATGATGAAGTAACTATTTTAGGAGATGGTATAACTATTGGGCAGTTAGCAAGACTAAATAATACTAGTATGCATAATACACTTGTAAATATAGGTAAAAACTTACCAAGAGTATACATTAAAAATAATAAAAAAGTTTATGAAGAAAAGTATGTAATGGATATAAAGGAGGGCAAAAATGAGTCTTAAAACAATGATGTTTAAAAAAGTAAAAGCAATAAACTTTGAAAAACTAGATAAATTAAGCAGTGATATTGCTAAACGTAATAATAAAAGTAAAGGTTATGTTAAAAGAGATATGATCAAAAACTTTATAAAGTATGGTATAGGATATACTGATTATTTAAAAGGAGATTATATTAATTTAACAGAAGAAGAGAAGAAAACTTATGTAACAACTAAATCTTTTTATAAGATGCTTAAATATTTAAATGATGATAGATACATAGCAGTTATGAGAGATAAGCTATTGTTTAATAAAGTATTTAGAGATTTTATTAAAAGAGATTTTATTGATTTAAGAGTTTCTACTGTTGATGATTTTAAATCATTTCTAAAGGGTAAAAAAAATGTATTTGCTAAACCTCCAACTGATTTTGGTGGTCATGGTATAGAAAAAATATGTGTTAAAGATATAAAAGACGTAAGTAAACTATTTGAAGAATTAAAAAGTAAAAAGTTAAATTTAATAGAAGAAGAAATTATACAACATAAAGAACTTGATAAGTTAAATCCATATGCAGTTAATTCTTTTAGAATTGTGACTCTTGTTAAAGATGGAAAGAGTTATATACTTGCTAATGCTCTTAGAATTAATATTGATGATGCAGTAGCAATAGGATGTTCTGATGCTTATATGAGACTTGATGAAAATGGTAAAATATGTAGTAGAGTAGTAGATGATGTTGCTAATACTTATGAGTATCATCCAATGGCAAAGATTAAATTCAGTACTGTTAAAGTACCTTATGTAAAAGAAGCATTTGATATGGCATTAGAAGCAGCACTTTTAGTACCTGAGGTAAGATATGTAGGATGGGACATTGCTTTACACCGGACGGACCTGTTATCATGGAAGGTAATGAGTATCCT
>CAVBMP010000082.1:0-25741 GCA_963596555.1 Bacteroides helcogenes | reverse complement strand
GTTTGTTATCTATAATTATAAATCGGTATAATTTTAACTAATGTTTAACACCTTTATTATTATTTTTAAAGTTTGATTGAAATTCTTTATAAAAAATGATATATTTATATTAATGGAAAATAGGTGTTTAATATGAGCATGTCTGATAAAATATTTGGAACATATACACAAAGAAACAGAAAGAGAATAAATGAAACTGTTAAAGAGATTTGTGCGCTTGAAAACAAATACAAATCTATGTCTGATAGTGAACTTTCATCTCAAACTGATATTTTTAGAAAAAGACTTAAAAATGGTGAAACTGAAAAAGATATTATGGTTGAAGCATTTGCAGTTTGTAGAGAAGCAACTAGAAGATGTCTTGGTATGTTTCATTATGAAGTTCAACTTTCATCAGCAGTAGCGATGCAGGATAATTGTATTAGTGAAATGAAAACTGGTGAAGGTAAGACTTTAGTACAAATATTAGTTGCTTATTTGAATGCGATTAGTGGTAAAGGTGTTCATGTTATGACATCTAATGATTATTTAACTGAAAGAGATTGCAAAGAAAACAGTAAGGTATATGAATTTCTTGGTCTTTCATGTGGTTTTGTACCCGAAAATAGAACTAGGAAAATAAGTCGTGAAGAAAAACAAAAGTTATATGCTTGTGATATAGTTTATGCTAAGGCATCAACTGTTGGTTTTGATTATTTGAATGATAACTTAGTTAAAAATGAAAAAGATAGGTATATTAAAAGACCATTTAATTTTGCGATTATAGATGAAGTTGATAGTATACTTTTAGATGAAGCAAGTACCGCTATGATATTAAGTAGTAATAAAAAAGACTCATTAGATCCTCTTGATAATGAGAATTTATGCAAATGGGCACGTGATTTTATTAAGAAATATGATTGTAAAGTAGTTCCTCAGAAAGTTAATGTTGAAGGGATGACTTATACTGGAAGTATACTTTTTCTTGATGAAAAAGAAGTAATGTTATCACAAAGAATGTCAAATGATATAGAAAAATATATACCTGACTTTGATATCAATAATAATGATGATGTATATGAACATGGTATAAGAAAAGCTGCGGTTATTAATGCTATACTTGCACAGTATGCTTATCATAAAGATATTGACTATATTGTAGAAAATGGAAAAGAAATAAGTATTATAGATAAAAATACAGGTAGAGTTGCGACAGGTAAAAGACTATCTAATGGTCTTCATGAAGCAATCGAGGCAAAAGAAAATGTCGCTATTAAAGCAAGTAATATTGTAACTGCTAGATGTACATTCCCAGACTTTTTCTCAATGTATTCTTCTGGTATATGTGGTATGACAGGTACTAGTAATATTGAAGCATTTAGAGATCTATATTATTTAGAAACATATGAAGTACCGAGTAGAAAACCTAATATTAGAATAGATTATGAAGATGAAGTATATTTAACTAAAGAAGCAAAATATAAAGCAATAATAAATGAAGTAATATCTTGTCATGAAAAACTACAACCTGTACTTATTGGTACTGATTCTATAGAAGAAAGTGAAATGGTTAGTAAACTTCTAAAAGAAGCAGGTATTAGACATCAATTATTAAATGCAGTTAAAAATGAAAATGAAGCAGGTATTGTTAAAAATGCTGGGCTTCTTGGAAAAGTAACTGTTACAACAAATATGGCTGGTCGTGGTACAGATATAAAACTAGGTGATGGAGTTTTAGAAGTAGGTGGACTTCATGTTATTAGTACAACTTATAATAAGAGTGAAAGAATTGATAATCAATTAAGAGGTCGTGCAGCAAGACAGGGTGATCCTGGAAGTAGTAAATGCTTTGTGTCTCTTGAAGATGATATAGTACTTGAAAATGATTCTATGTTAGCATTCAATCCAAAAGTAACTTATTTAAAAGGAACTAATCCTTATGGTAGAGTTACAAGTGAATCTATCTGTAAAAAAGTTAAAATGTGTCAGGCAAAAAGAGAAAGTAAAGATGCTGCGACTAGAAAATTTGAAGAAGAGTTTGGTAAAATACTAACTGAACAAAAAAATATATTCTATAAAAATAGAGATAAAATACTAAAGAGTAAAACTATTAGTGAAGCATTAGATAGTACAATTGACAGTTATTCTGGATTTTTATCAACTAAAACTCATGATGAGATTGTATCGTTAATTGGACAATTTGTACCAGCATCTATGATAGATTCATGTGATTTTAGTAATAGTAAAAAAACTAAAGAACAATTAAGTACTTTATTGAAAAAGGGAATAAGTTCTTTAGAAACATCAGGTCAAATAAATAATTATGATGATAAAGTAAGAAGCAAATTATTAAGTGTGGTAGATGACTACTATATCGATATGTTAAATCGTTTAACACAAAATAGAGCGAGTGCTGGTCTTAAAGCATATGCTGGTAAAAACATATTTGATGAGTATAGATTATATGCATATAGTTTAGCACAAAGTTCAGTTCCATATATTCAAAACGAACTACTTGCTTATGCACTTAAACCAACAATACCATACGGAACATATCTTCCAGATTTAACTGTGATGGAAGAAAAAGGAGTGAAATTATAATGAAAATATTTTTAAATATAATAAGAGGAATTGTAATTACATATTTAGTTATTTTTGCACTAATAGTAGTTATTCTTTTCACTAAAAGAAAGATATATAAAGAAGTATTACCAACTGTAATGGATGGATACTCATATATTATAGTTGAAGGTAATGCTTTAGCACCAGATATAGAAGCAGGAAAATTACTTATATTTGAAAAGACAAGTAGTTATAGTGAAGGAGACTATATTGTATATCAAGAAGGTGAAAAATATTTAGTTGCAAAAATCACTGAAAATGAATTATATAAATATAAAGTAATAAATGAAAATAATGAAACAGTAAATCTTGAAGATAAAGACTTACTTGCTAAAATTGTTTATAACAATTCATTATTTAGTACAATTATAAAGATACTTATAAATCCTATAACACTCGTTATATTATTATTTGTAGGGACAATATTTCCTGAACTAGTATACAATAAATAGACTTATGTCTATTTTTTTGTAATAAAATGTGTAATTATTCATAAATATTACTATAGGTTTGGAATTTAGAAAGAGGGTAATTATGGATAAAACACAAATAATAAAAAGTCTTGGTAAAAAGTCAGGTGGTGAGATATATTTAGGTGTAGTTGGCGCTGTTAGAACTGGTAAAAGTACTTTTATTAAAAAATGTATTGAAACATTAATTCTTCCATATATTGAAGATCCTATAGAAAAGAAAAGATGTATGGATGAAATACCTCAAACAGCACAAGGTAAAACAATTATGACAATAGAACCTAAATTTGTACCAAGCAGTGGTGCAAATATTAAAATTGATGAGTTAACTACTAATATTAAACTAGTTGATTGTGTTGGCTTTGTAACACCTGATGCGCTTGGTTATCAAGATGAAATTGGAAATCCTAGAATGGTTAAAACCCCATGGTTTACAGAAGAGTTACCATTTATGGAAGCAGCTGAGATTGGTACTGAAAAAGTAATTAAAGATCATGCAACTATTGGTATAGTAGTAACTACAGATGGTTCTATAGGTGAATTATCAAGAAGTAATTATGTACAAGCAGAAGAAAAAGTAATCACTGAATTGAAAGAAATAAATAAACCATTTATAGTGGTATTAAATTCAACTCACCCAGGAAGTTCTGAAACTAAGTCTTTAGCAGAAAAACTACATGAAAAATATGAAATACCTGTTATACCAGTTAGTGTAGAAAATTTGAATGAAAATGATATTACAAATATATTAAAAGAAGCATTATATGAATTTAATGTTGATCATATTGAATTTAATATTCCTGACTGGGTTGCGATTTTAAATAGTAAGCATCCTGTTAAACAAAAATTTATTGAGAAAATGAAAAATTCTATTGTTAATGTGGACAAATTAAGAGATGTTGAAAATATCAATATCAATTTAGAAGATGTTCCCGAGATAAGTAAAGCATATATATCAAATTTAGATACTGACAACTCTGAAGTAACTATTACACTAGAAGCAAATGAGTCATTATTTAATGATATATTAAAAGAATTAGTTGGTGCTTCTGTTAATACTAAAGGAGATTTATTAAAAGTATTTCAAGATTTGAGTGATGGAAGAAATGAATATGATTCTATTAAAGGTGCATTAAAACAAGTTTATCAAACTGGATATGGTATTGTCCTTCCAAAGGTTAAAGATATGAAACTAGAAAAACCCGAAATTATTAAACAGGGTGGTAGGTTTGGTATAAAACTAAAGGCAAAAGCAAGTTCAATTCATTTAATAAAAGTAGATGTTGAAAGTAGCTTTGAGCCAATAATAGGAAGTGAACTTCAAAGTAAAGAATTAATAGATTATATAATGAAAGATAATAAAGAACCAGAAAGTATTTGGCAAAGTGAAATATTTGGAAGAAGTTTAGATGAAATAGTACAAGAAGGTATACAAGCAAAATTATCTTTGCTTCCAGATTCAGCTAAATATAAGTTATCACAAACTATAACTAAGATGGTAAATAAAGGAAGCAATAACTTAATTGCAATAGTCTTGTAAAAAAGACTATTTTTTTGTAGTGTTTTTTAAATTTATGACTGATTATAATAATAGGAGGTGAATATGTATAAATATATAAGAGCATTAGTTTTAGGTTATGAAGAAGGCTTGAAAGAAACAAAAAAACTTAAAATCAAAAAATATAATAAAAAGAAAATATTATCTAAACTATATGATATTGGTTATATTGAAGGATTAAGAAAAAATAATACTTTAAAAAAATAAATATTTATTGTATAATTTATAATAGGTGAAGTGTATGAAGAATGGTTTTACTTTAATGGAGGTTTTACTAGTAATAACAATATCAGCAATAATAGGTGTAAGTAGTGTTGTGATGTATGAAACTACCACTAATGTTACCAAAGACGAAGAGTTAAAAAGTATTTATGTTGATATACAAGATGCCGCTATGTTATATATGGATGTTGATTCTAATGCATTAAATTCTTTTCGTGAGAATAAATATTTAAATATACCTATAAGTACACTAAAGTCAAATAATTATATAGATAGTGATTTAAAAAATCCTACAGATAATAGTGAAATACCAAGTGATTATGTTATAAGATTATATATAGCAACCAAAGATAGTAAAGAGTTTTTAAATAGTTGTATTATTAAAAGAAATGGTTCTAATCCTATATGTATAGCAAATAGTGAAGGTAAATCTTGCGAATGCTGTGACTTCAAAATAACTGAAAATAATAAAAGTTGTAATTAATAAAATTACTCTTTTTTTAATTTTGTGCTTTACAAACAAATGTACTTATTATATAATAATTTTGGCAATTGTATCATATTTGTAGTATAATATGCTTACTTTTAGTGATTACTAATATTAGAGGTGCGTTATGGACAAAATTATTATTAAGAATGCAAGAGAAAATAATTTAAAAAATATAAGTTTAGAATTACCTAAAAATAAATTGATAGTTATGACTGGAGTATCAGGAAGTGGTAAGAGTAGTTTAGCATTTGATACTATATATGCAGAAGGACAAAGAAGATATGTTGAAAGTCTAAGTGCATATGCAAGACAATTCTTAGGCAACATGAGTAAAGCAAAAGTTGATTCAATAGAAGGACTTAGCCCTAGTATAAGTATTGATCAAAAATCAACTAATAAGAATCCAAGAAGTACAGTTGGTACGATTACTGAGATATATGATTATCTTAGACTTTTATATGCAAGAATAGGTATTCCTTATTGTCCTAAACATAATATACCTGTCACTACTCAAAGTATTGAAGAAATGGCTAATAAAGTATTGGAATATGAAGTTGGTACTAAAATAGAAATAATGTCACCAGTAGTACATGGTGAAAAAGGAACACAAAAAGATTTATTAGATTCACTTGTTAAAGATGGTTTTGTAAGAGCAAGAATAGATGGTGAAGTAAGAGACTTAAATGAAGAGATAAATCTTGAAAAGAATATCAAACATAGAATAGAAGTTATTATAGATAGATTAGTTATAAAAGAAGAATCAAGAAGTAGAATATTTGAGGCAATAGAAACTTCTGTTAAGTTATCAAAAGGTAAAGTAGTAATAAATATTATTGGAGATAAAGAAATAGTATTTAGTGAAAACTATGCTTGCCCTTTATGTGATTTTAGTTTGCCTGAACTTGAACCAAGATTATTTTCGTTTAATAGTCCATATGGAGCATGTCCTGACTGTAAAGGACTTGGTGTTAAAAAACATATAGATGAAGATATATTAATACCAGATAAAAATCTTTCTATTATGGATGGGGCAGTAGTATCATTTCAAAGTGGTGAAACTTTAAATGTTTATTTTAAAAAACTTGGATTAGTAGCAAAACATTATAATATTGATTTATATAAACCAGTCAAAGACTTAACAAGAAAAGAACTTGATATAATACTTTATGGTAGTAGTGAAAAACTTGATTTATCAATTACTACTCGTAGTGGAAGCGTATTAAAGAGTTATGATTACTTTGAAGGAATTATTTCTAATTTAGAAAGAAGATATATAGAGACAGTTTCTCCATCTATTAGAGAGTGGATAGAAAAATATATGACTGAGTTACCTTGTCCTAGTTGTCATACTGCTAGACTTAAAAGTGATGTATTAACTGTCAAAATTAAAAATAAAAATATTTTTGAAATTACTAATATGAGTATTAAAGACTTAATAGATTTCTTAGATAAATTAAAACTTAATGAACATGAACTTGAAATATCATCATTAATAATTAAAGAGATTAAAGAAAGATTATTATTCTTAAAGAATGTTGGACTTGAATATTTAACTCTTTCTAGAAATGCATCTACACTAAGTGGTGGAGAAGCACAAAGAATTAGACTTGCTACTCAAATAGGTAGTAGATTATCAGGTATTCTTTATGTGCTTGATGAACCTTCAATTGGACTTCATCAAAGAGATAATGAAAAACTTATTCAGTCACTAAAAGAGATGAGAGATCTTGGCAATACTTTGATAGTTGTAGAGCATGATACAGATACTATGCTTGCTGCCGATTATATAGTAGATATCGGGCCACATGCTGGTAGTGAAGGCGGATATTTAGTATGTGAAGGTAGTGTAGAAGATATTATGAATTGTGATGAATCAATCACTGGTAGATACTTAAGTGGCAAAGAAAAAATAGAGATACCTTGTAAAAGAAGAAAAGGAAATGGTAAGAGTATAAAACTTACTGGGTGTGAAGAAAATAACCTTAAAAATATTAAAGTTGATTTTCCTCTTGGTAAATTCATTTGTGTAACTGGAGTATCAGGAAGTGGTAAGAGTACGCTTGTAAATGAAATACTTGGTAAAACATTATTTAATAAAATATATAATTCCAAAGATAAACCTGGTAAATATAAAACTATTAAAGGACTTGAAAATGTAGATAAAGTTGTAAATATAAGTCAAGATCCAATAGGCAGAACACCAAGAAGTAATCCAGCAACATATGTAGGAGTATTTGATTCAATTAGGGATGTATTCGCACAAACTAAAGAAGCTAAAATAAGAGGATATGATAAGAGTAGATTTAGTTTTAATGTAAAAGGTGGAAGATGTGAAGCATGTAGTGGAGATGGTCTTAAGAAGATAGAGATGCATTTCTTACCAGATGTTTATGTACCATGTGATGTATGTAATGCTACTAGATATAATAAAGAAACATTAAAAATTAAATTTAAAGGATATAATATATCAGAAGTACTTGATTTAACTGTAAGTGATGCATTAAAGGTATTTGAAAATGTACCTAAAGTATATAAAACACTTAAAATTATGGAAGAAGTTGGTCTTGGTTATGTTAAACTTGGACAAAATGCAGTAACTTTAAGTGGTGGAGAAGCATCAAGAGTAAAACTTGCTAAGGAACTTCAAAAGAAACCTACTGGTAAAAGTATATTTATATTAGATGAACCATCAACTGGTCTTCATCAAGATGATATAAAAAGATTACTTTTAATACTTAATAGAATAGTTGATAATGGAGATACTGTTATTGTAATTGAACATAACTTAGATATAATTGCTCAAGCAGATTACTTAATTGATTTAGGTCCAGAAGGCGGAGATGGTGGAGGTAATATTGTCGCTTGTGGTACACCTGAAGAAGTAAGTAAATGCAAAGAATCATATACAGGTTATTATTTAAATAAAATGCTTTAATACTTATGTATTGGAGCTTTTTTAATACATAAGTGCTAAATCTGTTGATTTTTATGACTAAATATGATAAAATATAGTTCAATTCAAAAGCAGTAGGAGCGATTTATGAATAAAGAAAATTTTGAAAAAAGATTAAAATTAGATAGGGAAAAAATGAAATACTTATCATTTATTGATAATAATACAAATAAATATATTTCTATGTTTGATAAATTAGAAGCAGATATTGAAAAGAAATGTAAAGAAACTAGAGAAAAATATATTTCACCACTAGTAGAGTTAATGTTAGAAAATCTATATAAAAACGCATATATGAGATTAAAACTAATAGAATGTGAATATACTAAAAATAATGAATACTTAGATACATGCCTTTTAATCGAAAAGATATCAACTATGGTTGAAAATGAAAATATTGATAAGAATGAACTTGATGATTTAGTTAATAAAGTTATTATTGTAATAAAAAATAATTATAGTTTTGATAATGAAACATTAAATACTTTATATTCTATATGCTTCAAATTAATGCAGTTAGAAGTAGATTATAATTCAAAAAGTAAAATATTAATGTATTCAAAAAATGATAAGAAGTTAAGAACTTATATGAAAAAAAGACTAGAAGAAGAAATATTAGTTAGTGATAAGATTTCTCCTAGTGAATGTGATACTGCTAAAGAAATAATTGATTCCAAAAATATCGAAATAGTTAATGAAGAAAGAATTGCTGAATATATCAATGATAATATAAAAACAGAAGTAATGAATGAACTTAAAGGTTTTTTAAAACAAATAGGTAAAAATAATGAAAAAATAGAAAAAATACCTAATAAGAAAAGCAAACATAATCCAGTAGTAGTTAGTGCTGTTACATGTGCATCTGTTTTAGCAGTAGCATTAACTGTAGTTAAAGTAGCACATGATCACTCAGTATCTCATGAATATTTAACTAATAAAACAACTATTGTTTCTGAAACTACAACACAAGAGGATAAATATATGCCAAAAATAAATAATGGTTATCAAGAATTAGTAGTTGAATCATATCCGTGGAAAAAAACTCAAAATGGAATGGCTGTTAAAAAAGAAATATCATATGATGTAACTGGTAGTGATATAAATAAGAATAATTATGAAGATGCAAACTTAGCAAACTTTGAACAAACAGTTAGTGAACGTCAATCATCAAGTAATAGCTTTAATGTTAGTTTAAATAAAGGAATTGTAAGAAAATATGTTACATTAACACAAGATAGTAGTAATGAAAAAACAAGATTTGATGGTTTAACATTCTATATTTATATGTTCTTAGGTTCTATGAGTGGCATATTTGGTTTGTTAGTTGCGGGAAGTATTTATGAATGTATAACTAAAGAATATATCTTAGACTCAGTTAAAGAAACATATAGAAGAATTAAGAATGGTGAAATAACTCTTGAAGAAGAAAAAAGAGTAGAAAAATATTCTAAAAAATATCTAAAATTAATTGAAGAAAATGAAGATATAAAGAAAAGCTTTATGGAAAAATACAATAAGTATTGTGAAATAGTAAATCTTGATGAATTAAAAGAAGAATATAACAGAGTAATAAAATAAGCAAAGTAAAATTTGCTTATTTTTTATTGCCGAGAAGTTAAATAAATAATTTACAAAGCCAGTAACATGTCAAGCAAATGTAAATTGACCAGGAAAGCAGGGGAATGCTATAATATAATTAAGGTAAGTAAAGTAAGAGTAAAGAAGTAATTTTAAATTAATATATATATTGTAAGGTGGAGGTGTCAATTTAATAAATGAATATAGTGATATTGAATCAGATATTAGGTACACTTGGTTTTTTTATAGCTTTTGCTGTTTCAACGTTTGCGGCTGTAACAACTAAGGATATTGTTTGGATTATAGCAAGTGTAATATTTGGAGCTTTAACTTTATTGTTTACATTAAATTCCATTAAAGTTATTAAACAAGAAAAAGGAATAAAGATTAAGCATAATATTAATTATACATATTTTATATGCTTAATAATTATTTGTAGTTTTTTTGGTGTTTGTTTAGCCTTATTAATTAAAAATATTTCATATAGAATAAATGGTATTGAAACAATCGCAACAGTTTATGAAGTTGATAAGACAATAAATTATAAAACAGAGTATGACGATGATGGAAATTCTTATAAAAAGAAGGAAGAAAAATGTAAAGTTTATATTAATTATAATGCGGATAATCAAAAATATAATAATAAGCTTGAATACGACACATGCAAATATAATGAAGGCGATAAAATAAAAATTTATTATAATAAAGATAACCCAAATGATTTTGTTAGCAATTCTATAACTATTTTACTATTTGCTACATTATTTGTGAGTTCTATTCTAATCATTTTTATTATAAAAAGTATAAAATATTTAAAAGAGAAAAATAATAGTAAAGTGAGGTGAAGGAATGCAACTATCATTAGAACAAAAAGTTAAAGATTTATTCAGTGGTGATTTTGAAATATTTAATAACAATGAACAGGTTGGAAAAATTTCTTTCGAAGGCAAATTAGCCTCGATGGAAGCAAATATTAGTGGAACGTTTTATGGTAAAACATTTTCATTAAATTGCGTGAATGAAATGTTGACCGGTTCAAATATAAAATTTAGGCCATATAACATAATTGAAAACAATAGTATAGTCGGTGAGATTTTTCAAACAGAATATAGAAAAAACATTTTTTCTAAATATGAGTATATTAAATGTTTATATAATCAAAAGGAATATAAACTATATTGTATTGGATTGGGTAAAAGAGGTGTATGTCCTTTATATTATAAAGATGAACAAATAGCTGAAATCAATAAAGATGGAATTGTATATAATGATTTACACAATTATGATATATATTCTGCTAGTAAAGATTGTGCTTTTATAGCACTGTTAGCAAGTTGCTATATGTATGTTACAACTTGTTATAAGTCTGGAATAAAAATGACAAAATCAGTAAAGAAAAATTACAGTAAAACAACAAATAAGGAATTAAATTTAAAATATAATCCGGATTGGGTCAATGAAATAAAGGAAGGTAATTATAATGGATCAAAATAATAATTTTAATCAAAACAATGGTTTTAATCAACCAATTAATCAGGCAAATTCACAACAAAATTTTCAACAATCTATGGGGCCTCAGCCTACTATGAATAGTCAAGTAAACACGAGTGGACCAGTAGATAAAAATAATAAAGCAAAGTTTTATATTATAGGTGGACTTCTATTTATAGTTGGGGCTGTTTTAGGATTATTTCTAGGTAAAATGATATACAATAAAAATAATACAGCTGATAATACGAATAATAATTCTAACAACAATAATAATGCATCTGACAATAATGGTGAGTATCCAATTACTATAACGAATGATGTTATCGGTGATGAGAACGGTCCTTTTTTGATGACATTAGAAGATGTCTTTACTATAACTGGTAGAGGTACTGTAGTAACAGGCAAAGTTTTAAGAGGAACTGTTAGATCAGGCGACAAAATTCAAGTTTTAGGGCTAAATAGAGAAGTTATAGAAGTTGAAGTTGATAGTATAGAAGCATTTAGAAAGAATATTGAGGTTGGTACTCCTGGTATAGAGTTAGGTTTATTACTTAAAAATATAAATAGAGATGATGTTTTAAAAGGACAAGTATTAGCGAAAACAAATTCAGCTAAAACATATAAGAAGTGTGATGTGTCTGTTGAAGTGTATAGTGAAAGTGATGTAGGTGAAAAGATAACAATAAATGATACAGATAAACAATTATTTCATTTCTGGACTGCTGATATTTCTGGAAGTATTAGTTTCTCAAACGGAATAAAGACTCTAAGCTCCGGACAAAGTTCTAATGCAACTATTAGTTTGTCTGCTGATACTGTTATGGAAATTGGGACTAAATTCTATGTAAAAAAAGGTGACAAAGTAATTGGTAAAGGAACTGTTACTAAGTTATATTAAAATTATATGAAATAATTAAAGTGTGGTCTTTAATTATTTTTCTTTTTATGATAAAATTTTATTTATGAAACAGGAAAATATTAGAAATTTTTGCATAATAGCGCATATAGATCATGGAAAAAGTACTCTTGCTGATAGAATACTTGATGTTTGTCATGCAGTAACAGAAAGGGAAAAGAAAGCACAAATACTTGATTCGATGGATCTTGAGCGTGAGCGTGGAATAACTATTAAATTAAATGCAGTTGAACTTAAATATAAAAATCATATTTTGCATTTAATAGATACTCCTGGGCATGTAGACTTTAGTTATGAAGTAAGTCGTAGTCTTGCTGCATGTGAAGGGGCAATACTTGTAGTTGATGCTACTCAGGGAATAGAGGCACAAACTCTTGCTAATCTATATTTAGCACTTGATGCTAATCTTAAAATAATACCAGTTATTAATAAAATAGATTTACCTAATGCTGATCCTGAAAAGGTTAAAGATGAACTTGTAGATACCATTGGATTTGAAAGAGATGAAATAATATTATGTTCTGGTAAAACAGGTGAAGGCGTTGTAGAATTACTTGATGCTGTAGTTGAAAGAATACCTTCACCTAAGAGTGAAAGTGATAACTTAAGAGCACTAATATTTGATAGTTATTTTGATCCATATAAAGGTGTAGTAATACTTGTAAGAGTATTTGATGGTTTATTAAAAGTGGGAGATAAAATTCATTTTATAAATAGTGAAGCAGATTATGAAGTTTTAGAACTTGGTAAACATACGCCACACGAAGTAAAAAAAGATAAACTGTCAGCTGGAGAAGTGGGATTTATATCAGCATCAATTAAAAGTATTGAGGAAGTTGAAGTTGGCGACACTATTTGTCTTGCTAATAAAATAGTAGAACCTCTACCAGGTTATAAACCTATGAAACCTATGGTATTCTCAGGTATTTATCCAATTGATAGTACTAAATACAATGCTCTTAAAGAAGCATTATTAAAACTTAAACTTAGCGATGCAGCCTTAACATTCGAACCAGAAACTTCAATAGCATTAGGTTTTGGATTTAGATGTGGTTTTTTAGGACTATTACATATGGAAATAATACAAGAGAGAATAGAACGTGAATTTAATATAGATATTATCGCAACAAGTCCATCTGTTATTTATGAAGTAATACTTAGTGATGGTTCTACTATTATGGTAGATTCACCATCAAAGATGCCAGATCCAGGTAAAATAAGTAAAGTATTAGAACCTTTTGTTAAAGCAAATATATATGTTCCATCTGAATATGTTGGTTCTATAATGGAATTATGTCAAGATAAAAGAGGAGTTTATAAAAATATTTCATATATGGATGAAACTAGAGTTAATGTTATGTATGAACTTCCATTAAGTGAAATAGTTTATGACTTCTTTGATAAATTAAAAAGTTATACTAAAGGGTATGCATCATTTGATTATGATTTTATAGGTAATAGAGAAAGTAAACTTGTTAAAATGGATATATTATTAAATGGTGAGATAGTTGATGCTTTAAGTGTAATTGTACATAAAGATTTTGCGTATAAAAGAGGAAAGGTTATATGTGAAAACCTAAAGAAAATAATACCTAGACAAATGTTTCAAGTACCTATTCAAGCATGTATAGGTGCTAAAGTAATCGCAAGAGAAGATATATCTGCTATGAAAAAAAATGTACTTGCTAAATGTTATGGTGGAGATGTTTCAAGAAAAAGAAAATTATTAGAGAAGCAAAAAGAAGGTAAAAAGAGAATGAAACAAGTTGGTTCTGTTTCTATACCTCAAGAAGCATTTTTAACAATATTAAGTACTGATTCTAAAGAATAATTATTGAAAGAAAGTTAAGTTATCATTGTTATAAGTAATTTCCTTATTAACTTTTAATGGCTTACTTTCTTTTATTTCGTCTATTAACTCAATTTTTGGCTTTTTAAATAAAAATTTTTCATGGTTAAAATAAGGTCTTACTTCTTTATATACTGGGATACTTTTTTTAATGATGTTGAGTGTCTTATTGGTATTAGAAATAATATTTGATACATTGATTGTTTTTAAAAGACTCATTATATTTAAACTCATAAAATCACCTATAAATAGTATATGTAAATAAAATTAAAATAGTTAAAAAGTGTTTTTATTTTAAAAATAGTATGCTATAATTTATATATAGAATAGTAAGAGGGTGATTTTATATGGCAGAAAATCCAAATATTAATACTACTGGTAGTACAAATGTTAATGCTAATGCTAATGCGGCTACTAATGTAACTACAAATACACCATCAAGTAGTGCGGCAGTATCAAATCAAACAGTTAATAATCAAGTACCACAAACTCCTGCTGCTCAACCACAAAGTGTGAATACTACTAATACACAAAAGGTTAAAACTGATGATAAAAAGAGTAAAAAAACTAAAAAAAGTAAAATAGATGAAAGTAAGTTAGTTGAAATAAAGATTGATCCAGATGGGCCTGATGCAGTTAAAAGTGATAAGAAACAAACATATAGATATCTAGCAAGAAATAAAGAAGGAGTTATCATTAAAGACTATTTTTCTGCTCATTCTAAATATGATGTTTATTCATACTTAGTCGATCAGGGAATGACTGTATATAATATTGAAACTAACTCAATGATTAACTTCTTTAGAAAAGAGTCTCCAGTTGGTGCTGTTAAGATGAAAACCAAAGATTTAATATTCTGGTTGACACAATTATCTACTTATATTAAGGCAGGCATACCTCTTGCTGATGCAGTTAAGATATTAGCACAACAAGATAAAAGAAAGAAGTATAAACCTATATATGATTCACTAATATATGAACTTACAATGGGTGAAACATTTTCTGATGCTCTTGCTAAACAAGGTGCTGCTTTCCCGCAATTATTAGTTAATATGATTAAATCAGCAGAAATGATTGGTAAAATAGAAGATACATTAGATGAAATGGCTGATTATTATCAAGATATAGAAGATACCAAAAAAGCAGTTATTAGTGCAATTACATATCCAAGTATAGTTCTTATTTTTGCTATTGGAGTTATTACATTTATGCTTGTTTATATCATTCCTAAATTTAAAGATGTATTCGTATCTATGGGTGCTGAGATACCTGCTATTACGCAATTTGCTCTTAATTTATCAGCATTTATAACTAACAATTATATGATGATTATAGGTGTTATTGTAGGTGCTGTTGTACTATTTATATTTGCATTTAAAAAGATTAAATCGTTTAAAGTTTTAATGCAAAAACTTAGTATGAGATTGCCTGTTATTGGTAAACTTGTAATTGCAAAAGAAATGAGTATGTTTGCAAGTACATTCGCAACACTAACTAAAAATAGTGTAATGCTTACTGATTGTATGGAAATACTAAGTAAGATAACTTCTAATGAAATATATAAAGATATAATGAATAGAACAATAGATAATCTTATTAAAGGTGATAAGATGAGTGAAACATTTAAGGATCACTGGGCAGTTCCTGATCTTGCATTTTATATGATTCTTACAGGTGAAAATACTGGCGAACTTGGTAATATGCTTGAAAAGGTAGGAGAGTACTACTTAAAAGAAGAAAAGAATTTAGTTGGTCAAATCAAAACATTTATTGAACCAGCAATGATTTTATTCTTAGCAGTAGCTGTAGGATTTATAGTTATTTCAGTTCTTGTTCCAATGTTTGGTATGTATCAAACAGTTGCGGCAGGATAAAATATAGGGGGAAATATGCAAATAATGATCATAATATTTTTAACGGTTCTTGGTGCGATTATGGGAAGCTTTTTAGGATGCATGGGATATAGAATTCCAAATAAAATAAAAACTACCTATCCAAGTAGTTTCTGTGCTGATTGTGGTAAATCATTAAAATGGTATATGAACATACCAATACTATCATATATTTTTTTAAAAGGTAAATGTGCATATTGTGGTAAACCAATAAACTTTATTTATCCATTTGTAGAAATAACTGGTGCATTACTTTTCTTATGCAATTACTTATTATTTGGCTTTACTATTAATTTCTTTATATCAACTATAATTACATGTATGCTTTTAGTTACAATAGTTAGTGACTTTATGTACTATTACATATCTGATAGGGTACTTATTATAGGCAGTTTAGCACTTTTAGCAGTTAATTATTATTTTTTAGATATACATGATGTATTTTATAACATAATTGCTGCAGTAATAATATTTATTGTAATGTATTTTATTAAAATATGTGGCAATATAACATTTAAAAAGGAATCTTTAGGCGATGGTGATATTAAATTAATGGGAGTAATTGCTTTAGGACTTGGACTAGTTAATAGTTTTGTAACTTTATTTATTGGTTCGTTTGTAGGACTTATATTTTCATTAATATCAATAAAAAAGAATAAAGAAGGTATTATACCATTTGGTCCATTTTTGCTTATTGGAGCATTAATAACAATATATTTTTCTAACGTAATAACTCCATTAATTGATAAATTTATAATAGGTTAGCTTATATAAAAAGGCGAATGATGAAAAATATTTATTAAATCAATGGTATTTAAATAAATATGTTTTATGAGAATAGTGTAAATATGCACTATTTTTTTATTTACAATAATGAGTAAAAAAATTTAGACTTAAAGAAAATTTGCCGTAAAATTTATGCGAGGAACTATGAGAAACTAGCTTTGATTGACTTTTAATCAAAAATATGATATAATCTAACCGCATTTATTAAAAGGGAGAAATAATGAAAAAAGAAGGAAAACAAACAAAATTAGATGATTTTGTTTGTTGCGAGTACACTAATATTATCGAAAAGTTTGAATCAATTTCATCAGAATCAATGAACAGACTAATGTCACAATTCAATGAGTTTAAAAATAGAATTGATGCTTTAATAATTGGTTTGTTTGGAATAAATGCAAGTGTAGAATTGCGAAATGGTATTTTAAATATGCTTTTAGATAAATTTGATGAACATTTAGAAAAAAGTTTAAAACAAAATGTAAGTATGGAAGAACTTATTACTAATTTTAGACCAATACTTATGATGTCTACTAAAAAATATTTATTAGAAAAAATGAAAAATAATGAATTTGCTTTTGAAACTATTGATAGTGAAATATCTAGAGTATATTTATCCAATTTTAGTGAAATAGAACAAAAAATATTCTTAATATCTTCAATTTATGGAATTTCTGGTTACGATAGTAAAGATAAGTCAACCCAAATAGCAGTATCTGAAGAAACTTGTAGAATGTTAAGTATTTCAAAATTAAAATATTTGAAAACTAGTGCATTAATGACTGTACATTTTATAAAAGCAATGAAGCAATTATCAGAAATCGAGTCATCAGAAGAAGAAAATAAAAAAATAAGTTTTTAATAAGATGGATTATATTGGGTAAGGTAAATACTTATCTTTTTATATATAATAATAAAAAGATAAATATTATTTTGAAAAGGCAAAAGAATATTTATATAGTGAGTTATCCTTTTCACTAAATAAAACATATGATGAAATAGAAAAACTAATTATTGAAAAGTGTAATTGATTTTCACATTAAAAACATATACCTTTGTTTTTAAATTTGATATAATATACATATGAGTAAGATAATATCAAAATATTTAAATAAGAGGAATGCTTGGATAGCAGTAGCATTAGTATGTGTGTCTTTAATATCAATAGGACATGCTGCTTTAAACACGACTTTGAGTATATCTGGTACTGCTACTGCCAGAGCTAAAAGTGATATTAGAGTTAGCAATTTGGTTTATAAAAGTGCTAGTGAAGGTGGAAGTGAAGAATTTAGTAGTAGATATTCTAAAGAGACTACAACTACTGGTGTTATTTTGCCTAATGAAAATTCAACTGTAACTTATACTGTAACTATACATAATTATTCAGATACTGTTTATTTATTAGAAGAAATACAAACAGTTGAGGATTCTAATACTGATATAACATACACATTTTCACCTGAAGTAGTTGGTGAGTCTATTGAGCCAGATCAAGATTTAACATTTGATATTACATTTACTGGTTCATCTAGTGATAAAAAAAATAAATCATTAATATTAAAATATATATTCAAAGAAAATGCTAAATATTTATTATATGAAAAGGTACTTGCAGATAATGTTATTAATAGTGCAACACCTGATTATTCAAGTACTGATACTTCAACTGGTGCATTATATAAAGCAACAGATAATCTAGGAGATAGTTATTATTTTAGAGGCAATGTAACTAATAATTATGTTTTATTCGCAGGTTTTTATTGGAGAATAGTTAGAATAAATGGTAATAATTCAGTAAGACTTATTTACCAAGGAACTACTGCTGATGCGAATGGTACTATATCAAGTGGCGCTTATAATAGTTCTTCTAGTACAAGATATCATTCTAATGTAAGATATTTTTATAATTCAGGTCCTCTTATTAGGACAACAATTGATTCATGGTATAGTTCTAATTTAAGTTCAGTAAATGATTATATGGATACTGATGCTGGATATTGTAATGATTATAGTACATCAAGTGGTTCATATGGGGACTCAACTTCTACATCTGATGCTACTTTTAGTGGTTCTGGAAGATTAAGTTCAAGTTCACCAAGTTTATCTTGCTCAAGTACATATTATATAACTCCAAGTACATCTAGTTCTGGTACTAAACAACTTTCTTATCCAATTGCTACTATTACTATGGATGAAGTTATGATGGCAGGTGGTAGTAGTTCTAACAATACTAATTATTATATGTATACAGGAACTGCTTACCATACAATGACTCCTTATAGTTTTAATTACACATCATTCTTATGGTCAAAAACTTATACCCCTAGTGTTATATATGCTGATACTGATGGTAAACTTACAAATACAGATACAAATGTAAGCTATGGATATAGACCGGTTATTAATCTTGCTAGTTATATTTATTGGGAAAAGGGAAATGGAACTGCAGAAAATCCATATATTCCTAAACTTGAAGTAATTCCAACTTATCAATTTACAGTTAATCCAACCCCAAGTGATGCAAATGTTGTAATAAAAGTTAATGGTACAGTAGTAACTACAAGTACTGGTCAAACAACTGTATCTGCTGAATATAAAGATTCTGTTACATATGAAGTTACAAAAGATGGGTATTATAGTAAATCTGGAAGTTATACTATGGGTAAAGAAGAACACTCTATTAACGTAACATTATTACAAAAATCAACTGTACTAGCATCTTATATAGAAGGTTTATATGAAAATGCTGATGATAAAGAAGAAACTTCCATGTCTAATACATATGGATATATATACTCTGCATCAACTCATTTAAGAGATGATAGACTTGGTGGCACTGTTTCTACTACTGGTAATATAAGATATTCAGGTGCTGATCCTGATAATTATGTATACTTTAATTGTAGTGATTACTCAAATCAATCATCAAGTACTTGTGAAACATGGAGAATAATAGGTGTATTTGATGGTAAAGTTAAATTAGTTAGACAAATTCCAATCGGAACATTATCTTGGACAAGCAATAGTGGTACTACTATTAACAAGTGGGATCCAGATACAAGTAATAATTATACCGGAGCTGCTATAATGAATTTAATGAACCCTGGATATGAAAGTTTGTCTGCTAATAATAGTCTTTATTGGAATGCAGGTTCTGGTAATTGTTATACCGGTTCTAACTTAACTACATCTAGTTGTGATTTTACATCTACTGGACTTAAAAATGATGAAACTAGAAATCTTATAAGTACTGAAAAATATTATTTATATTGTCCTGCTTCTGGTGAACTTTATGCTGATAAGTTGTATGTTCAAGAAAGAGGAGGCACTAATGGTTCTATGTATGATGGATCAGACGATAGTCCATCGATGTCAAGAAATGGATATTGGGAAGGCAAAATTGGTCTTTTATATCCATCTGATCATGCTTACGGTGCAACGCCTGGTAGTTGTACATTACCATTATATAACTGGGCATCTGCATGTTTAAATTCAGATTGGCTTGCATATAGCGAAGTAGAAAGACTTTTAACCCCATCGTATAAGCAATCTAAAGCATGGTATGCTAATAAGATAGGTACTTTAGCAGGACATGTTAAAACTGATGATGCAGCAGAAGCAAAAAATGTGAGACCTGTATTATACTTGTATGCTTCTCAAGAGTTTACATCAGGAGATGGTACTTCTAGTAATCCGTTTAAATTAAAAGTAAACTAAAAAGCTTTCGGATTGAAAGCTTTTAATTATGCACCAATACCATCGTACCAGCATCAACATTCTCATATATTTCTTTAGCAGCATCATATGGTAAATTAACGCATCCATGAGAACCATTATTAATATAAATATCTCCTCCAAATGTACTTCTCCATTCAGCATCATGAAGACCAATTCCACCATCAAAAGGCATCCAGTAATATACATGTGATTTATAATCTTGACCAGTTAAATAAGTATCATATGTTTTATAAGTAATAGGAAAGTATCCAATCCTTGTAGGACTACTTGATTTACCAGTTACTGTAAGAGTAGTTAATATTACTTCATTATCTTTATACATTTTAACTGTTTGGTCACTTATATCAACTTCTACAAATAAATCAGGTAATATTTCTAAATCACTTCTATTTATATAACCATTTTGAAGAGATTCTGTTTGTACAAATGATAGTGTAGAATTACTACTTATTCTAAGTACCTTTTGACATCTTTCAATTATTTCAATAATATTTCCATATTCATCATATAAATAAGTATCATTAAGGACAGTAGCAAAATCATTATTTTGATAAAATATATCAGGTGTTGGACTTGGAGTAGGTGTGGGCGTAGAAATCACTTCTTCTATAACTTCTTCTGTTTCTTTTACCTCTTCTTCATCTTTTTTACTATTATTAATTTGACAACCACTAGTTAATACTAATGTTAATGCTAAACCTAGTGATATAATATTTTTCTTTTTCATTGTTTCTCCTTTGAGATGTATTATAGCATTTTATATTTTTAAATCAATAGTTTTTAGAATTCATAAAATTGATTTTTTTAAAAATGGGGTTTACAAACAATTTTTGTGGTGTTATAATCATTTTATTAAATCAAATGAGGAAGACGATAAGTAATAGAGTTTATAGAGAGTTAGTGGTTGGTGGAAACTAATAAATAAAATTATTTGTAGATCACTTCTGATGAGGCTTATGGATAAGATAAGCTCGCTATAATGGCGTTATTTAAATAAAGTAAATTAAAGGATGGTACCGTCTTTATGACTCCTTGTACTATCCTTTTTATTTTGGAGGGAGAAAGATATGGAATTTAAAAACAATTATGATTTTGTTAAAAATGAAGAAGATGTTTTAAAATATTGGGAAGAAGACCAAACATTTAAAAAACTTCTAGAACAAAATAAAAATGGAAAGAAATTTAGATTTATTGATGGACCTGTTACAGCTAATAATAGATTGCATGTAGGTCATGCTTGGGGAAGAACATTAAAAGATACTTTTATTAGATATAAAGGTATGAATGGTTACACTAGTCACTATAGAAATGGTTTTGATGGACAAGGTCTATGGGTAGAAGTAGAAGTAGAAAAAGAACTAGGATTTAAAACTAAAAAAGATATTGAAAACTATGGACTTGATAAATTTACTAAAGCATGTGTAGATAGAGTTAAAAAGTTCTCTAAGATTATAACTGATCAATCAATTAGATTAGGACAATGGATGGATTGGGATAATTCATATTACACATTAACTGATGAGAATATAACTAGTATTTGGCACTTCTTAAAGAAATGTAATGAAAAAGGTATGATTAAAGAAACATTTAAACCTATGCCATGGTGTTCAAGATGTGGTACTTCATTATCAGAACATGAAATGACTGGTAGTTATCATGAAGTAGAGCATGAAGTAGTGTTCTTTAAATTACCTATCATAGGTAAAGATTATAAAGCACTTGTATGGACAACAACTCCATGGACATTATCTGCGAATGTAGCACTTGCTGTTCATCCTGATTTTGATTATGTTGTAGTTAAAATGCCTAAGGATGCTGATAAACTATTATTATGTAAGACAATATTTGAAAAGAAATTCAAAGGTGAAGGAGAAATCCTAGAAGAATATAAGGGTAGAGATCTAGAAGGACTTGAATTTGAAACTTGTTTCCCTGAATTAGAAGCACAAAAAGGAGTAAAACATCCAGTAGTATGTTGGGATTTAGTTGATGATGTTGAAGGCTCTGGTATAGTTCATATCGCACCTGGTTGTGGAGCTGAAGATTTTGAACTTGGAGAAAGTATTGGCCTTGCTAAAGTAATGCCTATTGATGAAAATGGTATATTCTATGATGGATTTGGATTCTTTAGTGGAAAAAATGCAAAAGAAATATCTAGTGAAGTATTTGAGGAATTAAAGAAAAGAAACAAATTATTCTTAGTACATAAATATAAACATAGTTATCCTTATTGTTGGAGATGTAAAGAAGATATATTATTTAGACTTGCTAAAGAATGGGCTATTGATGTTGATGTAGTAAGAGATGACTTAATTCGTAATGCTAAAAGTGTTAAATATAGTCCAGAACATCAAGGAAAGAGAATGCTTGATTGGTTACAAAATATGGGTAACTGGAATATCAGTAGAAGAAGATTCTATGGATTACCACTTCCATTCTATCACTGTGATTGTGGACATTTAGAAGTAATTGGTTCTAAAGAAGAATTAAGAGAAAAAGCAGTAGATAAAGACTTAGTAGATTCATTACCTGAATTACATAGACCATGGATAGATGATGTTAAAATTAAATGTCCAAAGTGTGGTCATGAAGTATCAAGAGTACCACAAGTAGGAGATGTATGGTTAGATGCAGGAATTGTTCCATTCTCTACATTAAAATACTTTACTGATAGAGAGTATTGGAAAGAATATTTCCCAGCTGAATATGTAATCGAAATGCATGAACAAATAAGATTATGGTTCTACTCAATGCTATTTATGTCTACAGTACTTGAAAATAAAGCACCATATGAATTTATCAAAACTAGTGGTATGGTTGTTAAAGAAGATGGAACTAAATTTAGTAAATCTGATACAAATTCACTTTCATTATATGACGTTATGAATACAATAGGTAGTGATGCATTAAGATATAACTATCTTGGCACTAATACCGCTAATGATGTAAGATTTGGCTTTAAATTAGGAGAAGATGCTCAAAAGAAATTACTTGCATACTATAATATGGTAGTATTCTTTAATACATATGCATCTATAGATAAAGTAGATTTAACTAACTTTAAACCTAATAAAAAAGACTTAACTTTATCTGATAAATGGTTAATTTGTTCAACTGATAAATTTGTTCGTGAAGCAACTGAATCAATGGAAAAATATGAAACTAAGTTAGTAGTAGATGACTTTGAAAAATATGTAGATCAAGTAAGTAACTTCTATATCAGAATTAATAGAAGAAGATTCTGGAAGAGTGAAGATGATAGTGATAAGAAAACTGCATACTTTGTATTATTTGACTCAATAAAGAAATGTACTCAAATAATGGCACCAATGATTCCATTTATGACTGAATATATTTGGCAAACAGTTATAACTAAATATGACTCATCAGTTTCAACATCAGTACATCTAAGTAAATATCCAGTAGTTAGTGATTATAAAATAGATGAAAATATCTTAGAAGAAACAGATAAACTAAGAGAATTAATATCTATGGGATTAAGAGCTAGAAATGAAAAGAATATTAAAGTAAGACAACCATTAAATAAACTATATGTTTCAAGTGAACTTAAAGATGAAGAATACATTAATATCCTTAAAAATGAAGTTAATGTTAAAGAAATAGAAGTTGTTAATGACTTTGATAGTCTTAAAGATGAATATTTAACACTTAACTTTAAAAATGCTGGTAGAGTACTTAAAGATAAAGTAAATGATGTTAAAGAACTATTAAATAGTGTTAAAGAAGATAAAGAACTAATTAATAATGTTAAAGAAGGTAAAAATATTACTTTAGGAGAATATGATCTTGAAAGTGATTTATTCAATATAGAATTTAAAGAAAAAGATGATATTAAAGTAATATGTGAAAATAATATAACAGTCGCACTTGATGTTAATGTAACTGAAGAGTTAAAAAATGAAGGTATACTAAGAGATATCATAAGACAATGTCAAGTATATAGAAAAGAAGCAGAATTTAATGTTGATGATAGAATCACTATTTACTTTGAAAGTGATGATAAAGGTATAATGGATATTCTTAATAAAAATGAAGAATTAATTAAATCTGAATTACTTGCTAAAGTTGAAAAACTTGATAAGTGTGACTTTGAAAGTAAATTTGAAGATATTAATTTAACAGTTAAAATGAAGAAAAATAGTTAGGAGTTGTTATGAAAACAAAAGTATTATTTGTAAAAAATATTGATGAATTTAATGAATTAAGAAAGATTAATGGGGATACTAGAGTTACTGTGATATTACTAGATGATTTAGATTTTAAAGGACAAAATTTTGAACCAATAGATTTTGATGGAAAAGTTGACCTTATATTAAGAGGATTTGGTATGAATATCAGTAATGTAAATATTGTAAGTGAAGAAGATAATGTTGGTATATTTAGAAAATTAAATAATTTAAATATTAAAGATGTTAATTTCTTTAATATTCATGTTAATGGTAAAAGTAACACTGGTAGTATAGTTGGTAGAGTTGATAATAAACTTACACTAATCCATTCAAAAATAATTAGTCAAACATCTGGAAATGCATTCGTAGGTGGTGTTTGTGGACTTGCTAAAAAAGCAAAATTAGTAGATTCGTTAATCGCTACTAAAGTTGACGCTATGGGAGGTAGTGGTTTAGCACTCGGAGGTTGTGAATCATTTAAAGAACATAATAATACTTTTGTTAAACTAGGTAAAGATAATCATCATGAAGAAACAGAAGAGAATAAGACAGGCATAATATTATCATTAAAATAGAAAAAGGCATTTTAATTAATGCTCTTTTTTGGTATAATTATTACAATGTATTATGAGGTAAAGTATGGAAGATAAAATTGGTTTAAAACAAAATATATGTATTAAAAAGAAAAAAACGGTCAAAACGCTAAAAATTGTTATAATATGTTCAATAGTATCTATTATTATTTTATTTATCACAGGATTTTTTGGCTATTTTTCGATGAATTTTAAAACTGATAAACAAGTAAAAGATTATTTAACTAAATATATAAATGAAAAATATAATATAGATTGCACCTTAAAATTTAATAGTAAAAAATTAATTAATAAATGTGCTTTCTGGTTTGATAGTTGTATTTCAAATCACAATAATATTAACGCATATAAATATTTCTATTCTGGAACTGATAAAAATAATAATGAATTTATAGTTGAATACACTAATAGTTATAT
>CAVBMP010000081.1:0-6310 GCA_963596555.1 Bacteroides helcogenes | reverse complement strand
CTTTTATGTTAAATTATTTTGAATATTTGTTTTATAATGATATAATTAATATAGAAATATAGAAAAGAGGTATGTATATGGGTTTAATTAAAGCTCTTACTGGAGCAACTTCAACAGCATTAGGAGATCAATTTAAAGAATTTGTTAATTGTCCTACCATAGAAAAAAATGTTTTAATACAAAGAGGAATTGTTACACATGGTAAGGGAAATACTAATCCTTCTGAAGGAATTATTTCTAACGGTAGTACAATTGTTGTACCACAAGGCATGGCTATGATGATCATAGAAAATGGTGAAATTAAGGAATTTACAGCAGATGCTGGTACATTTTATTTTGATACAAGTAGTGAACCAAGTATATTTACAGGAGGACTTGGTAAAGGTATAATTGATACTTTTAAAACAATAGGTAAAAGATTTACATATGGAGGACAAACTGCTAAGGATCAAAGAGTTTATTACGTTAATTTATTAACAATAACAGGAAATAAATTTGGTTCTCCTCAACCAAAAAAAATTACTGATGAAAAATATGGTATGTTAGAAGTAACTTTTTTTGGAGAATTCGCATTTAAAGTAGTTGATCCAATATTATTAGTAAATAGTGTTATAGGTGCTAATCCTCAAGATACTATTACTTATGAAGAAATTATAGGTAGTCAATTACAATCAAAATTTGTTGAAAAAGTTACACAAGCAATATCAGTAGTAATGAGAAAAAATAAAGTTTCATTTGGTGATATAGGAATGTATAATAGTGATATATCAGATGAAATGAATGTTTGTTTAGATGAAAGTTGGAAACAAAAATATGGTTTAGAAGTAACAGATGTTGCTTTAGGTGATATTAATCTAACAGATGATTCAATGAAAAAAGTGAATAAAGTTGATGAAGCAACTATTTTCTCAAATAAAAATTTACAATCTGGGCTTATGGCTTCAGCATCAGCGGATGCTTTAAGAAATGCTTCTAGTAACGAAAATGGTTCTATGATGGGATTCATGGGTATGAATATGGCTAGTTCAGCAGCAGGAAGTATGATGGGAGTAGCAAATGAAGGTTCAGACGTGGAAGGATATAAACCAGAAACTAATCAACCAGAAATAGGTACAATATTTAATAATAAAAAAGAAGAAACTACAGAAAAGAAAGAAAAAGTAACTTGTCCTAAATGTAAGGCAGAAGTTAATGGTGCATATTGTAGTCAATGTGGAACTAAAATAGAGTAAAAAATAAAAGATTAGTGATTAACTCTTAAAGTTATCAATAATCTTTTTTATTTTGATATTTTTTCATACAAATCAACATAATTATAACTAGGTTCCGTTCCTTTTTCATAAAAACAAAGTAAACCATTTTTATCAGAAGTACCACTTATCGGATTAATTTCTTCACCAGTGATACCATTAGGTATTTCATACCACTCAGGTTCATTATTGATCGATGTTATTGTTTTAGACCAAATTTTTTTTGTAATTTTTGATTCATTATTTTTAATTTTATTATCATTATCATTACCTGCCCAAACCATAACCAAATAATTTTTATCATAACCAATAGTCCAATAGTCATAAGACGTACTTCCACTTTTAATAGCATATTTGCCATTTAAATCACTAGAAATAGATAACAAAGTAGGTGAAGTATAGTTTACCATTTTATAATTATAAGTATTGGTTAATAAATTGTTTAAAATATATACGTATTTTTTATTTAATAATTCTTCATTATTATATTTATATTCATACAAAACCTTTCCATCTTTATTCGTTATTTTCTCAATTAAATGTGGTGTTTCATGTTTACCTTCATTAGCAAGAGTAATGTATCCATTACTATAATCTAACATATTTATTTCAGTTGTACCAAGTGCGGATGAAGCTACCTCTTTAATTGATGTGTTTATTTTTACTCTTTTTGCTAATTTACTTAGTGTATCCTTACCTAAAAAAAGATGAGTTTTAATAGCATAAATATTATCCGAATAAGCAATAGCTGCTAACATAGAAATGTTTTTATTAGCGTAAATATTATTAGCATTTTTAGGTGAATATGTTTCTTTGCCAAGATTAAATGTAGTTCTTTCACTTAAAAATGTACTAGAAGCAGTAAAACCATTTTCTAAAGCAGAATAGTAAATAAAAGGTTTAATAGTTGAACCAACTTGTCTTTTAGATTTAGTAGCCCTATTAAATTGGGATTTAGAATAATCTTTACCACCAATCAAAGCAATTACTTTTCCAGTTTGTGGTTCCACTACAATAGATGCTACTTGCATAGTAGTTGATTGCATTTCCTCATCAATAGATTTTTCTAAACTTTTTTGCGCATTTTTATCTAAATTAGTATAAATATTAAGTTCATCCATATCTAACATTGATTTTGGGATTTCTTTAATATTTTTCATTTCATCAATAATTGCATCTTTATAATAATAAATACTTGATAATTCTACTTTATCATTTTTTCCATAAAAATTTATTTTTTCATTATATATTTTATTCATTTCTTTTTTTGTTATATATCCATTTTTAACCATACTTTCTAATACAGCATATTGTCTTTTTTTTGCATTTTTAAAATTAGATATAGGATTATAATAATTTGGACTCCTTGGAATGCCTACCAATAAAGATGCTTCTGCTTTTGTTAAATCTTTTGGTTCTTTATTAAAATAATATTTACTAGCATCTTTAATTCCATAATTACCTCCGCCAAAGTCAATTGCATTTAAATAACCTTCTAATATTTCATCCTTTGAAAAGTGAGTTTCTAATTCTAATGTTAAAAAAGCTTCTTCTATTTTTCTTTTCCAAGTTTTTTCAAATGTTAAATATAAATTTTTAATATATTGTTGTGAGATAGTAGAGGCACCTTGTTTAATTTCACCACTTTTAATATTAATTAGCATTGCTTTAGCAATTCTTGGATAGTCAAAACCCTTATGATTATAAAAATTTTTATCTTCTATAGAAATGATAGCGTTTTTAGTAAAATTTGTAATTTCATTAAGTTTAGCATAATCATTATTTAGGTTTTCACTAAAAATATCTTCACCATTAGAATCATAATAAACAATATTTTTACTTGTATTAATTTGAAACTTAGGTGTGATAAAAGCATACACATTAAAACTTAAATAAACTATAATAAAAGTAAAAAATAAGAATATAAATATTTTAGTTATTAGTATAATTTTTTTCATATATATTACCCTAATAATTAGTATGTAAAATAAATGAGCAAAAAATACTTGATTTATTAAAAAAAATAAGTATAATGAAACTGGAACGAAATTATGTCTTAAGGAGGACGAAATATAAAATGAAATTTAAAACAGTTAATAAAGAAGATTTAGAAACAATGTCTTTTGATGATATAGCTTACGTTATATTAAAAGAAAAAGGCAAAAAAATGAAAATAAATGATATATTTAAAATAATTTGTGATACATTATGCTTAGGTGACGCAGCATTTGAAAATCAAATTGGAGATTTTTTTACATTATTAGCAACAGAAAAAAGATTTATTCAATTAGAAAAAGGATATTGGGATTTAAGAGAAAATCATACATCTGAAGTTAATATAAGTGATCTAGAAGACGACTTTGATGATGATATAATATCAGAAGAAGAAAAAGATGAAGTATATGAAGACAATGATTACTATGATGATATTGATGATATGGATGATGATAAACCAGATGATGATTTAAAAGATTTAGTGATTGTTGATGAAAATTATGATGATGAGTCTGAATTATAGGTAATCTTTTAGAAATATTAGAAAAGGAGAAAATATGAAAGAAAGATTAGAAATAATACAAGAAAGATATAACCACCTATGTGATGAATTATTAAAACCGGAAGTATATGAAGATTATAAAAAAATGCAAACTATTTCTAAAGAAAAAAATTCAATAGAGAATGTTGTTGTTACATATAAAAAATATAATCAAGTTCTTCAAGATATAGAAGCAGCAAAAGAAATGAGTCATGATGAAGAAATGAAAGAGTTTGCGTTAGAAGAATTAGAAAGATTAAATAATAGTAAAATTGATTTAGAAAGCAAATTAAAAGTTTTACTTTTACCAAAAGATCCAAATGATGAAAAGAATGTAATTGTAGAAATAAGAGGAGCAGCAGGAGGAGATGAAGCAAATATATTTGCTGGAGATTTATTTAGAATGTATAGTAAATATGCTGAACATCAAGGATGGAGATTAGAAATCACACATGAAGTACAAGGCGAAAGTGGAGGTTATTCACAAATAGAGTTCATGTTAAGTGGAGAAGCGGTTTATTCTAAAATGAAATATGAAAGTGGTGCTCATAGAGTACAAAGAGTACCCGAGACAGAATCACAAGGTCGAGTTCATACAAGTACAGCAACTGTACTAGTAATGCCAGAAGCCGAGGAAATAGATTTAGAAATAAAAGATAGTGATATTAGAGTAGATATCACAAGAAGTAGTGGAGCAGGGGGTCAATGCGTAAATACAACTGATTCAGCTGTAAGACTTACTCACATACCAACTAATATAGTAGTTTATTGTCAAGTTGAAAGAAGTCAAATTAAGAATAAAGAAAAAGCTATGCAAATACTTAAGACTAGACTTTATGATTTGAAACAACGTGAGCAAGAAGAAAAATTAGGCAATGAAAGAAGAAACAAAATAGGAACTGGAGATAGAGCTGAAAAAATTAGAACATATAATTACCCACAAAATAGATTAACTGACCATAGAATTAATTATACAGTGATGCATTTAGATAAAATAATGGAAGGTGATTTGGAAGATTTAATAGAAGCTCTAATTGCTGAAGATGAAAGAATGAGATTAGAAGCAGATGCTGAATAATATTTTAAAATTGGGTATTTCCAAAAGAGAAGCTGAAGAATTATTAAAAGTAAGTAAAAATATTGATAATGATTATCAAAAATTACTATTAGGTTATCCAATTCAATATTTAATAGGATATGTTAATTTTTATGGTAATAAAATAAATGTTAATAAAAATGTTTTAATTCCAAGATACGAAACAGAATATTTAGTTGAAAAAACTATAACTTATTGTAAAAAAATATTTAATAGAAAAGTTAAAATATTAGATCTTTGTACTGGAAGTGGTGCGATTGGAATAAGTATAAAAAAAGAAATTGATTGTGATGTTGTATTGAGTGACATTTCAAAAGAAGCATTAAAAATTGCAAATGAAAATTGTAAAGAAAATAATGTTGATATAAAATTAATACAAAGTGATTTATTAAACAGCATTAGTGATCAGTTTGATATTGTTGTAAGTAATCCACCATATATAAATAAAAAAATAAAGATAATGAAAACTGTTTATGATTATGAACCTCATTTAGCATTATTTGCTGATGAAGAAGGAATATATAATTATAGAAAAATTTTTGAACAAATAAAAAAAAATTTAAATAATAAATATATTTTAGCATTTGAGATTGGATTCGAACAAAAAGATAAATTAAATAGTTTAGCAAAAGAGCATTTTGATGGCTGTAAAATAATTTTTGAAAAAGATTTAAATGGAAAAAATAGATATTTATTTATAATAAATGAATAAAATATGAAATTAAAGACCAATATTCATATGAAAGGTTGGTTTTTTAATGAAAAAAATAGTTATAATTATAGGTATTTTATTTATAATACTAATTAATTATGAAAAACAAGATTATTTAGTGAACGATGGTATTAGATTTAGAGTAATATCAAATAGTGATTCTGCAAAAGATGTGTTAATAAAACAAAAGGTGAGTAGAAAAATTTCTAATATTATTTTTGATAAAGGTAATTCTAAAGATGATGTAAGAAACAATATTTTAAAAAATATCAGTAAAATTGAAAAAGAAGTAGATCAAGTTTTAACTGATAATGATTATGATAAAGAATTTAATATAAATTATGGTTACAATTATTTTCCAGAAAAAGAGTATAATGGAAGAACATTAGAAGCAGGAAATTATGAATCATTAGTTGTTACAATTGGAAAAGGTGATGGTAATAATTATTGGTGTATATTGTATCCACCACTATGTATGATAAATGAAGATGATAGTGTTGGTAATAAAATAGAATATAAATTTAAGTTAATAGAATATATTAAAAACATATTATAAATGTAAATAAATCATAAAAAGTGCATAATTCATTGATAAAAATTTAATTTAATAGTATATTATTAGTAGAGAAAGAAAGGTGAATTATGACAAAAATAACAATCGAGGGAAATAATTTACTTTCTGGTGAAATAAAGATTAGCGGCGCTAAAAATAGTGC
>CAVBMP010000080.1:0-2229 GCA_963596555.1 Bacteroides helcogenes | reverse complement strand
TAAACTAACTGAAAACAAATCGTTTCAACTTAGATTTAACAATTTAATTATATAACATTTTTTTAACTTTATCTATACTTAATTCTGATTTTTAGGGAGTTTTACAGAATTTTTTTTACAATGAAACTATTTCTAAAAAATTATACTTCCTTTGAGAAAAAATTTATTTGATTTCTGTTTTAAGCAAAATAAAGAGTAAAAATTATTTTTCACTCTTTATTACTGTAATCTATTTTATTTTTAATTAAAATTTGATATACTTAGTTAGTATTAGAAAGAAGGTAATATATGAAAAATCAATTTGATTTAACTGGTAAATATGCTGTTGTTACGGGAGCAAGTTCAGGATTGGGACGTCATGCTGCTTTATCATACGCATCTATGGGAGCTAATGTTGCATTATTATCAAGAAATGTAGATAAACTTAAAGAAGTAGAAAAAGAAATTAAAAAATATAATGTTAAAATATTGTTAGTCGAGTGTGATGTTACTAAAGAGAAAAGCGTTAAAAATGCTGTAGAAAATGTTATAAATAATTTTGGTAGAATAGATATTTTATTAAACAATGCAGGAGTAGCAGTGTCTGGAGGAGTAGATACACTAAACGAAGATGATTGGGATAAATCATTTAATACTAATGTTAAAGGAATGTACTTCATGAGTAAGTATGTGATACCAGTTATGAAAAAACAAAATTATGGAAAAGTGGTTAATGTTGCATCAGTAAATGCAATTGTTGCTGATAAGGAAGATATATTTATTAGACATTCATATAATGCATCAAAGGCAGCAGTTCTTGGGCTAACTAAAGGGATGGCATGCAGTTATGCTAGATATAACATTACAGTAAATGCAGTTGGACCAGGACTTTTTGAAACGGGCATGACTAAAGATACATTATTTAAATCAGAAGAATTTTTAAATGCATATAACAAAATGAATCCATCAAATAGACCAGGAAAAGAAGGAGAAGTAAGTGGACCAATATTATTTTTATCAAGTGATGCGTCTAGTTATGTTCAGGGCCAATTTATAGTTATTGATGGTGGAGGTTCCTCAGTATAATCATTACTTAAAGTAATGGTTTTTTCTTTATAAAATGATTAAATTGTTATATAATAGTAATAGGTGATTAGTATGGATAGAATGAATGAAATTGTAGAACTTTTAAATAAATGGTCATATGAATATTATGTTCTTGATAGACCTACTGTGGATGATAGTGAATACGATAGATTAATGCAAGAATTGATTAGAATAGAATCTTCACATCCAGAGTGGGTAAGAGATGATTCACCAACTAGAAAAGTAGGCGGAGAAGCAATTAGCAAGTTTGAAAAAGTAGTTCGTAAAATTCCAATGTTAAGTTTAGGAAATGTTTTTAATGAAGAAGAAATAAGAGAATTTGATTCTAGGATTGCTAAAGAATTTAAAGATAGAGAATATGTTTGTGAACTTAAAATAGATGGACTTGCAGTAAGTCTTGAATATGAAAATGGAAAGTTTGTAAGAGCCGCAACTAGAGGAGATGGTGTGACTGGAGAGGATATAACACATAATGTTATGACTATTAAAACTATTCCACATGTTTTACCTGAACCTGTTACTTTGGATATACGTGGTGAGATTTATATGCCTAAAAAGAGTTTTGAAAGACTTAATGAAAAGTTCATAAATGAAGGATTATCTCCATTTCAAAATCCAAGAAATGCTGCGGCTGGTTCTATTAGACAACTTGATCCTAAAGTAGCAGCATCAAGAAGACTTGATTCATTTCTATATCATTATCCTTTGACACCTTTTAAAACTCATTATGAAACATTGCAATATATGAAAAGATTAGGTTTTATAGTAAATCCTAATATAAGACTGTGTAAAAATATAGATGAAGTAATTAATTATATTAAAGAATGGACAATTAAAAGACCTGAATTACCTTATGAAATAGATGGTGTTGTTATTAAAGTAAATGATATAAATGAACAAAAGGAATTAGGTTTTACTGCTAAGGTACCTAAATGGGCAACTGCTTATAAATTTCCACCAGAGCATGTTATGACTAAACTTACTGATATTATATTTACAGTGGGAAGAACTGGTCAAATAACACCAAATGCTGTACTAGAACCAGTTAGAGTAATGGGAAGTACTATTTCTAGGGCAACGTTACATAATAAAGATTATTGTATTTCTAAAGATATAAGAAAAGGTGATTATGTATATATATAT
>CAVBMP010000079.1:0-6280 GCA_963596555.1 Bacteroides helcogenes | reverse complement strand
TATATATATAACATATTATGATTATTTAATAAATAAATTTCATTATTTTTTACATATCCATAAGAATTTCATGAATTAATTCTTCTTCATTTCCTAAATATATTTCTTCTATTCTATCTACTCTTGATTTTTCTGCATCTATAATAGAACTCATCCTTTTAACTGAATCTTCTACTTTATCATTAACAATAACATAATTGTACTTTGAAACTTCATTTATTTCTTTATAAGCGGCTTTGAATCTTTCTACTACTTGCTCTTTAGTTTCGGTTTTTCTACCAACTAGTCTAGATTTTAATATTTCCATTGATGGTGGCATTATAAAAATAAATACAGCGTCACTTCTTTTTTCCTTTATTTTTCTCGCTCCTTCAATATCAATTTCTAAAATAACATCTATTCCTTCTTTTAACTTTTTATTAACAAAATTACTTGGAGTTCCATAGTATTTATTCGAATGGACTTTAGCATATTCTAAATATTTATTAGATTCAATATTTTTTTCAAATTCTTCTTTTGATATAAAGTTATAATCAATGCCATCAGTTTCTCCGTCTCTTTTTGCTCTAGTTGTATCAGAAACTGACATTATTATGTTTTGCCTTTCACTAATTAACATGTTATCAACAGTGCTTTTTCCACATCCTGATGGTCCTGAAACCACAATTAAAATACCTTGTTCATTTCTTCTTATCATATTTACCTCTTTTAGATATAGTAACATTTAACAATAAATATATCAATTGTTTGTATAAAAAAAATTTTTGTGTAAATAATAATAATGGTGAATAAAATGAATCAAAATTTAGAATTATTAACACATATTTATAAGAATTCTGAAATGGGAGTATTTTCAACTACTACACTAATTAACAAAATAAAAACAAAGGAGAATAAAATAAAACCCGTTTTGGAAAATGAAATTAAATTATATGAAGATTTTGTAAAAAGAAGTAAAAAAATATTAAAATCTTATGATGCGGTTCCCAAAGATTCTAATAAAATGGCTAAAATAAGTAGTAGTATTGGAATAACTATGGAAACATTAAAAGATAATAGTGATAGTGCATTATCACAAATGTTAATAGAAGGATTAACTATGGGAGTAGTATCAATTACAACTAAAATATCTCAGTATATTAAAGTTGCTGATAGAAAAGTCATTAAACTTGCCAAAGATTTTAAAAATTTTCAAGAAGAAGAAATTGAAAAATTAAAAGCATATATGTAACTCGTATGTGTTTTTTTCTTATGGAAAATTTTATTTTTTAAGCAAAGAAATACTTAAAAAAATGCATAATACTAAGTTGACAAATATATTGTCGCTGTGTATTATGTTTGTACCGTAAAAGGAAAATACGAAAGGAGGTAAAAATGAATTTTAAAACATATAATTATAAAATGTATTTAGATGATAGTTAAAGTTGTTTGACTGATGGGATATTTATTTGTGTTAAATATAATAATTAATGTAAGTATGAACATGTTGTATGACAAATAGAAAAAGTATTAAAAAAACATAAAAAGTACACGCATAATGAAAAAAAATTAAGAAAAATAAAATGAGTACGGTAGCAACTATCGGAATTTAAGTCTGCAAGAGAAGACTCATAAGAGTGTCCGTGAAGCAGAAAAATGTAAACATAAGGTTACTTCCTATAAAATTTGTTTTATCTTTTATGAGAAAAATATTTAAATTATTAAAATTTGTGATATACTTAGAGTAATAAATACAATAGAGGTGAGTTTGCAATATGAAAAAAACTAAGTATGTGATATTGATGTGTTCTTTAGTATTATTAAGTGGGTGTGTAAAATCAAACACTACTATGGTGATTAATAAAGATAAAAGTATGTCTTTATCAAGCGAAATTTTAATAAGTGATAAAGTTAATGACGATAAAAATAAATTAATCATTAAGGATGAAAAAGATAAACTCCAAAAAAAAGGTATAATTATTGAAAACGTAGAGAGTTCTAATGGATATAGTGGTTTTAGTGTTACCAAAAAATACGATAATATTGATAAAATTTCATCTGAAGAGTATAAAGAAATAAATATAAGTAATTTTTTAAGTGACGATTTTGATGACTCAGTACTTTTTCAAGTAAAAAAAGGAATGTTTAAAAATGTATATACTGCTAATTACAAGTTTGAAGTTGATGAAGATAGTTTTAGTAATGTGGATGATAACACTAATAGTGATGAAACTGTAATTGAAGATCCTAACATAATAGTTGATGATACAAATGCTACAACTAATAATAGTACCGATTTGATAAAATTAACTTCTGAAATGGAATTTAAATATATAGTGAAGTTACCTTATAAAGTCCTAGAAAGTAATTCGATTGTTAAGAGTGACAACGATAAAACTTTAGAATGGAATTTGAACTCCAATAGTACAATTATGATAAATTATTCCTTTGAATTATATAATATGAATAATATATACATGGCAGTGGGTATTTGTATTGGATGTATAGTATTGTTGATTATATTAATAATTATTAAAAATAAGATCGTCCAGAGAAAGAGAGACAAAATTAGTAGTAGACCTATATTAAAGGAGTACGATCCAAGTATAGAAGATGAATTGTTTGACAATAATACAAAAATAAAGAGTACGGATTATACTTCAATAGAAGATAATAATGTAAATGATAGTGTAAATAATAAAGAGGAAATTAAAATTGACAATGGCATGGAAATGCTTGAAAAAACTCAAATTATTAATATCCCAGATGATGTTAAGTAGTAGAAATACTACTTTTATTTTGTTATAATTAATATAATGAGGTGAAGGTAATGGATAAAGAATTAGAAAGAGCTCTTAAATTAGAGACTAAAAGACAACAAAACAATATTGAATTAATTGCTAGTGAAAATTATGTTTCAAAAGCAGTTTTAAAGTTACAGGGAAGTATTCTTACAAACAAATATGCCGAAGGATATCCTGGCAAGAGATATTATGGTGGTTGTGAATATGTTGATATTTTTGAAAATAAAGCAATAGAATATGCTTGTAAATTATTTGGTGCTAAATATGCAAATGTGCAACCACACAGTGGAAGTTCTGCTAATATGGCAGTGTATAGGGCACTTGTAAGTCCAGGCGATAAGGTACTTGGTATGTCACTTGCTCAAGGTGGACATTTAACTCACGGTAGTAAGGTAAACTTCAGTGGTAAAGATTATGATGTTATAGGTTATGAAATTGATCCCACTACTGAGAAATTAGATTATGATAAAATAGAAGAACTTGCTCTTAATGAAAAACCAAAAATGATTATAGCGGGCTCATCTGCATACAGTGGAAAAATAGATTTTAAAAAATTTAGAGAGATTGCTGATAAAGTTGGAGCATATTTAATGGTAGATATGGCACACATAGCAGGGCTTGTTGCTGCTGGTCTTCATGAAAATCCAGTGCCATATGCAGATGTTGTGACTACAACTACTCATAAAACCTTAAGAGGACCAAGAGGCGGATTAATTTTAACAAATGATGAAGAAATAATTAAAAAAATTAACAAGTCAATATTCCCAGGAATGCAGGGCGGACCTTTAATGCATGTTATAGGTGCTAAAGCACAATGTTTTTATGAAGCATTACAACCTGAATTTAAAGAGTATGCTAAAAATATTATTAAAAATGCTAATGCAATGGCAGAAGAATTTAAGAAAAATGGTGTTAAAGTTATTTCTGGAGGAACAGATAATCATTTAATGTTAATTGATGTTAAAACAAGTTTTAATCTTTCTGGAAAAGAAGCAGAACATATTTTAGATAGTATTTGTATCACAGTAAATAAAAATACTATTCCATTTGATACTGAAACACCAAATGTAACAAGTGGACTTAGAATCGGAACGCCAGCGATGACTACAAGAGGTCTTAAAGAAAATGATTTTATTCAAATAACTGATATAATAGTTAGTGCTTTAAGAAATCCAAGTGATAAAAAAATACTAAGTCAACTTAAAAAAGAAGTTCTTGAAATAACAAAAAAATATCCTTTAAAGAATATTAAATAGTAAAATAAAATGATGTTTCGCACATCATTTTTTAAATCTTATAAGAATTTATCTTTTAAGTAAAAAAAGTAAAGATTTTAAAATAAAAGATTTTATTGTTCATAACTGCTAACATCAATCCATTCGATATAGTTAGAATACTTTTCCAATTCTTCAATAGTTAGTTCAATAGCAGAATTGTGACTTCCACATGCTGGGAAAACAGTTTCAAATCTTTTTAGAGAATCATCTAAATAAACTTTTACACCATCATTTAAAGCAAATGGACAAACTCCACCGACTTCATGTCCTGTCTTTTCGTACACTTCATCAAATGAAAGCATATGTGCTTTTTCATGAAAGAATGCTTTATATTTTGAATTACTTATTTTAGCATCACCTGCGAGTACTATTAAAACTATTCCATCATTTACTTTAAATGAAAGACTTTTTGCTATTCTTTTTTCCTCTGTATGAAGTGCTTTTGCAGCTAAACTAACAGTTGCAGAGGATTCATTAAATAAAATTATTCTATTATCTATATTAAATTTTTTGAAATATTCTTGAACTTTAACTAATGACATATTAATTCCTTTCTGGCGTCAAGACAAAATATAAAATCATTCCTATAACTACTATTACTAGCATTAAAGGACTTATTAAGAAATCATAAATTTTACCAAAATTTCTAATTGTAAAAATACTTTTACCGACTATATTATCATTTGTAAATTTATTATCATTAACTTTATTATTATCTTTAATTGTATAAACAAAATTTGAATTATCACTTATTTGTCCCATTCTATATGCGCCATTTTGATTATATAAAACATATTCTCCAACCATGTAATTGTTGCCCTTTTCAAATATAATGAAATCATTTTCATTTATATCCGGAGATAGATTATTTTCACTTGCTCTATAAGAATATAATCCGAAGAAACCTGCGATATCTTTATTTGTAATTAATTTATACCCCATATTATAGAGATTTATAATCCCAATTATTGCAAGTAAAAAAGTTATAATTTCTAATATACCTTTTAAAATAGGCATTACTATTTTCATAATTCACCTCTTAACATTAGAAATATTATATCACAAATAAAAAATTATATATATACAAAGAAAATAAAAAGTGATAATATTATTTATGATAAGGAGAATAATTATGGGAACAATTATAAATACGATCTCTATTATTATAGGTGGTATATTAGGAAATATTTTTGGTAAATATTTAAAAAAAGATAATCAAACAACAATAATAAATAGTTGTGCCGTTGCGATAATATTTATAGGAATTGCTGGTACTATGGAAGGTATGTTAAGCATCAGTTCCACATCAATAATAAGTTCTAGAAGTATGTTCATTGTAATCTGTCTTGCATTGGGTGCAATAATAGGAGAAATAATTGATATAGAGGGTAAGTTTGAATCTTTTGGTTCATTCATCAAAGTCAAAACAGGTCATTCTAAAGACAAGAAATTTGTAGATGGTTTTTCTACAGCATCATTTACTGTTTGTATAGGTGCGATGGCAATAATTGGTTCTATAAAAGATGGATTAGTAGGAGATTATTCTATTCTAGCTACAAAGTCTGTACTTGATTTAATTATTATTATGATCCTTACTTGTTCTTTAGGAAAAGGGTGCATATTTAGTGCGATTCCTGTATTTATTTGTGAAGGTTCTATGACTTTGCTTGCTAAATTATTAAGTGGCATAATGACAGATTTAGCAATAGCAAATATTTCTCTTATAGGTTCTATTTTGATATTTTGTGTAGGAATAAATTTGTTATTTGATAAAAAAATATCTGTGGCAAATCTACTCCCATCTATAGTAATAGCGGTAATATTTGCATTTTTACCATTTAATTTATAAGCACCTAGTGCTTTTTATTTATGATAAAATTTGATACAATTGGTATGAGGTAATTATGAATTTTTTAGATGATATAAGTAGTGACACTTTAATAATATGTGAAAGTGATAATAAGAAAAAAATATTGAATAAAATTAACGAATATAAAAAATTAATTCCTGTGAAATTCATTTCATTAAAAGAATTATACAATTTATATTATTTTAACTATGATGAAAAAGCATTATATTATTTGATTAATAAATATAATTTTAAATATGATGTGGCAAAAACTTATTTAGATAATTTAATTTATATAGAGAATACTGAATGTAGAAGTGACAAGTTAAATGATTTAAAAAATATTAAAAAAGAATTAGAAAGTAATGATA
>CAVBMP010000078.1:0-6886 GCA_963596555.1 Bacteroides helcogenes | reverse complement strand
ATATAGTAGAGTTGAATAATAATGATGAAACAAGTTATTATATTTATGAAAAAAAGAATTGACATTGATTTTATGATTAATGTCAATATAATAGGAGAATTATATGGATGTAGTAGTACGAAAAGCAGAATTGAAAGATACTAAAGAAGCAAATAATTTATTGACTTTGCTGATAAGAGATGAGAAACAATATGATCCTAGTATAAATGAAAATTGTGTAATTAGTGGATTTTATGAAGATATGATTTCTAATGATTCTAATATTCTTTTAGTCGCAGAAATTGATAATAAAATTATTGGATATTTATATGGTTACATAGTGGATAATGGAAATACATATATAGATATGGTTTCTAAACTAGATGCATTATATATTATTAAAGAATATAGAAAGAATAAAATTGCAACTAAACTAATAAATGAATTTAAATCTTGGTCATTAAAAAATGGTGTTAAATATATTGAAGTTCAAGTTTTAAATGATAATACAAATGCAGTTAATTTATATAAAAAAGAAGGGTTTGGATCATTTAAGTCAACTTTAATAAACAAAATACAATAAATTAACTAATTATTATTTTTTATAAACTCACGGAGCATTTTAATTAATGCTCTTTTTTCTATTCTTGATACGTAACTTCTTGAAATACCTAGTTTTTTAGCAATTTCTTTTTGTGTTTTTTCATTGGTATTTAAAAGACCATAACGCATTTTTATTATCTCTAATTCTCTTTTATTAAGTACAGTTAAATATTTACTTAAATGGGCTATATTATCGTTATATTCTATTGTTTTAATAGGACTTTCTGTTTCTTCCTTTAATACATCTATTAGAGTAATATCACCACCATCTTTATCGTGACCTATAACATCATTTAAACTAATATTATTATTATATTTCTTATTACTTCTAAAATACATTAGTATTTCATTTTCTGCGCATTTAGCGGCATATGTAGTTAGTTTTACTTTCTTTTGTGGTCTATATGAATCTATTCCTTTTATAAGACCAATAGTGCCAATGCTTATTAAATCATCAGTGTTTCCCTTAGATTCGTACTTTTTAACTATATGAGCAACTAATCTTAAATTATGTTCAATAAGTTTATTTCTAGCATCTTTATCTCCTTTTAGATGCCTTTCAATATACATTTCCTCATCTTCTTTAGAAAGAGGGGACTCAAATACATTAAGAGAATAACTAGTAGTAAATATTTTTATCTTCTTTAAATAATTTATAATTTTATTTAACACATAAATCACCTAATATATTTTATTATTGGAAAGTGTAAATTATGTAAATATTGTTTTTTGCCTTAAATACTGGGAATGTTTTTTGTTAAAATTTAAGTTTGAAATCTTTATATTTAACATTATACGTGATATAATAATAAAAAATGTATATTATCGAGGTATTATATGAGAGAAATATTAGTTGATAATGAAGGATACAATCAATTTTATGAAGAATTAGAAAAATTAAAAGAACTATGTAAATCTAACTCCTCTTTAGGCAGTGAAGTTTATAGAGATGCGATCGGCGATGGTTGGCATGATAATTTTGCTTTTGAACAGACAATGCGTGATAGTAGACTTATAGCTAAAAGAATTGACGATATGCTTGAAAAGAAGAAATATTTAAAAATTGTGAAAGATACTAGAAAAAATAGTAATTTAGTTAATATCGGTGATACAGTTGTAGTTGAAATTAAGTATACGGATACAGATATAGAAAAAGAGACGATTAAATTAACTGGTAAATATATTCCAAACACTGATAATGATATAAGTGAAATATCTCTAAATAGTCCTTTAGGTATGTCCTTATATAAATCTAAAATAGGTTCGACTGTCAATTATTTAGTTGGTGCAAATAAATTTACTGTTTCAATTTTATCAAAAATCACTAATTAGATTATTGAACTTACTCATTATATATGATATAATAATTAACAATTTTTGGAGGGGATATAATTATGAAAGAAGAAAATGAACCAATTTACTTGGATAAAGAAGGTTATGAACAATATTTAGAAGAATTAGAAGAAATAAAAAGAAAACTTAATAAAAATGGTCAACAAAAATCAAGTGCTTATGTAAATGCTGTTGGTGATGGTTGGCATGATAATTTTGAATTTGAAGAAGCCACAAGAGAAGAGTATAAAATTTTATCAGATTTAAGAGAAAAAACAGCCAGACTTAAGAGAATTGTTATAGTGGAAAAAAATGAAAATGAAAATAAAGCTGCTAATATTAATGATTTGATATTAGTTAGTATGTCTTTTGGAAGTGAAGAACCAAGTGATGAAATATTTAAACTTGTTGCTTCATCTAATCCTAATATATTTGCAGATATTAAAGAAGTCTCTATTAACAGTCCACTTGGTAAAGCAGTTTACCAACAATCAGAAGGCTACAGTGGAGAATATTCAGTAAATAATAGTACTATACATTTTGAATTAAAAAAGATTAGTAAAACTGTAGAGGAATTACAAGATGGTATCATAACGTTGACTAGAGGATAATTTGAAGAACAATATTAATTTAAATTTATATAAAGTATTTTATTGTGTTGCCACTACAAAATCTTTTAAACAGGCTTCAATTGATTTGTGTGTATCTCAACCGGCTATAAGCAAACAAATTAAAAATTTGGAAACACTATTATCTACAAAATTATTTTATAGATATAATAAAGGCATAGAATTGACTAATGAGGGAAAAATTTTACTTTCACAAGTTGAAAAGATGAATTTTTATTTAGAAGCGGCTGAAAAACAAATAAACTATTCTAAAAATTTAGAATCTGGAGAACTTATTATTGGTTGCCCATCGCACATTACTTCGTTTTATTTATTAAAATATATTGAAGAATTTAGAAAAGAACATCCAATGATTAATATAAAAGTTTTTAGTGACTCTACCGCAGTTTTGATTGATTTATTATCTCATCATAAAATAGACTTTATTGTCGATAGTCCGCCTATTGATGTTAATAATCTTGAAATGAATGTAGAAAAAATAGCTGAATTTAATACTATATTGATTTCAAGTATTGATAATAATTCAAATATTACTCAATTAAAAGACTTGAATAATTGTGAATTGATTTTGCCATTACCTAGGAGTTCAATGAGAAAAAGTTTTGAACAAGCAATATCAAGACATGATGTGAAATTCAAATGTAATTTATCTGTCGATACCACTTCATTAATAATATTGTCTGTTAAGAAAAATTTAGGTATAGGATATGTAGTAAGAGAAGCTGTATTGGAAGAATTAAATAATAATCAAATAAAAGAAATTAATATTGATTATAAATTCCCTAAACTTTGTATTAATTTAGTATATAATAAAAATTATTTATCATTTCCTGCTATAGAGTTTTTAAAAAAGATACATTAATTAACATATGTATCTTTTTTGACATAACTTAAAGTTATTGACTTATAAAAAAAATGTATTTGATTTAATGCCGATACTCAATTATACTGAATATGAGGTATAAGAAATGAAGCAATATAAATTAATAGCAATTGATATTGGCGGAACTTTATTATCAGATGATAATAGAATTAGTAAAAGAAACATCGATGCCATTAATAGAGCACGAAAGCATGGTATTATGATTGTATTAATTACTGCAAGAATGTATTCTTCGACGAAATATATCAGTAAAACTATAGGCGCTGATTATGGAATTTTTGGTAATGGCAATGTTATAATGAATCTAAAAAACAGAAAAATAATATATAAAAGTTACATTGACAAAAATTTAGTTCAATCATTAATAACATTTGCTAAAAACAATGAACTTTATATTCATATTAGTAGAATTTTATGGGAAGTTTCAGATGAAAATAAATATTTTGCATTGAAACATAATATATTAAATAAAAGTTATCCTACTAATTTAAAATCAAACATTATCGTTGTTGATAATTTATTTGAATATTGTAAAAAGCATTCTGATGTGGTGAACTCCGTATTTGTTTCAAATAAAAATATGAACTCAATTATAAAAAAAATAAAACAAGAATTTCCAAGTTTGTTTATTACTGAATATAATAAAAATTTATATGAATATGCGATTAATAAAACAATTAATTATGTGGAAGTTAGTAATACTATTAGAAATAAATCTGATGGCTTAATTGAATTAATTAACTATTTAAAAATTTCAAAAGATGAGGTGTTGGTCATCGGTGATGGAATTAATGATATTGAAATGTTTAATACTTTTAATAATTCGGGTTGTGCTTCAAATAGTGACGAGACAATTAAAAAGATTGCGGGTTATATTTCGAAACACTCAAATAATCAATCAGCTGTTTCAGATATTATAAATTATTATTTAGAAGATGGGAGGTAAAGTATGAATGGTATAAAAATTGCAATTGAAGGCATGGATGGTGTAGGAAAAACGACAATTTCTAAAATGATATCTATAGAGCATAATATGAAATATATCGAAAAACCATTAACAAATTTATTTACTTCTGAGGAGTTAGATGGAAAAAAAACTCTTAGCAAAGTATCAGACAATGTATATAGTTTGAATGATGAAATTGTTAAAGCTTGGTTTTTCGGACTTGGGAATATTTATTCTATTTTAGAGAATCCAGATGAGGACTTGATTATTGATAGACATTTTGCTTCTAATTATTTTTGGAATGGTTCTTTAAGAAGTGAAAGAATATTTAAAACCATGTTAGAACTGGTAGGATGTCCTGATTTGACTATTTTATTATATGCTCCTATTAATGTTAGATTAAAACGATTATATAAAAGAGATCCTAATGATTATGATTTAACAGATCCAGAAAAACTTGTAGATGGATATGAAAAAATGATATATTTTTTAAAAAAATTTAATATTCCTTTTGTTATTGTTGATACTGAAAATAAGTCAATAAATGAAGTATTTACTGAGGTGTCAAGTATTGTTAGTAAAATTAAAAGTAAAAATATAACAAAAGAGTTGGTTCCATAAAATGTTTAATTTTTTGGGTATAGGTGGAGCATTCGAATCAAAATTAAAAAATTGTGCTGCATTTTATAAATATAAAAATAATTTAGTTTTAATTGATTGCGGTGAAAATATCTATGAATAGATAAATAAATATGGTATTTTAAAAGGTGTTAACAAATTAGTGATAATTATTACTCATTTTCACACTGATCATGTAGGAAGTTTAGGTACATTGCTATTTTATTGTGATAAATTGGGAATTTTGGATATAAGTATTATTTATCCAAATATTAAATCATTAAATAATCTTCTTAATTTATTTGGAGTTCAAAAATGTTCTTATAAGGTTTTTTCCCCATCTGAATTTAAATTTTTTAATATTAAAGAATTTAAACAAGAACATTCTTTTATGGAAGCTTATGGTTATTTAATTGAATTAAATGGAAAGAGAATTTATTATTCTGGTGATACTAAAAAAGTCCCACGTGAAATTATAGATATATTTTTTCAAAATAAAATTGATTATTTTTATGAAGATGTTAGAAAAGATACGAATGATTATCATTTATCAATTTCAGAATTAAATGAAATTATTCCCTTTAATAAAAGAAAAAGTATTTATTGTATGCATTTTAACAATAGAAGTGAAATAGATTATATAATTTCTAATGGTTATAGTGTTATAAAAAAATGGAAAGAGAGTGAGAAATAATGGAAATATTAAGCCCTGCAAGTAATATGAAACATATTCAGATAGCTATAGATGGAAGTGCAAATGCTGTATATGGTGGATTAAAAAAATGGAATGCTAGAAATAAGGCAATTAATTTTAATGATGAGGAATATAATTTATTAATTGATATGTTACATCAAAATAACATCAAATTTTTTTTAACACTTAATATTTTAATGCTAGATAATGAGATAGATGAGGTTATTCGTTTTTTAAAAAACAATAAATTACCAGATGCATTCATTGTCACCGATTTAGGATTGTCAAAAGAATTAAGAAAAGCATTTCCAAATATTCCATTACATTTTTCAACTCAATTTGGAGCTCATAGTGTTGATGACGTAAATTATATTAAATCAATAAATGGAGAAAGAGCAATTTTAGCAAGAGAATTAACTCTTGATGAAATTAATAATATTAAGAATAATACCGATATTGAGTTGGAATGTTTTATTTGGGGTTCACAATGTTTAAGCTTTTCTGGATTATGTTTTTTTGGAACATTAATTAATGGTGGTGGTGGAAATCGTGGTAAGTGTATTATTACTTGTAGAGATATTTACAATGTAAATAATGTGAATGGACATCATTTATATGTACCAGATATGGATGCCATAAACTTAATAAATAGGCTTGACAATATTGATTGTGTAAAATTAGAAGGTAGAAGAAGAAATCCAAATGAAATTAGTTCTGTGTTAAATAATATTGTAAATCATATAAAATCCAAAAAAAATACGGGATACTTATTTGGAACAAGTTTAATGGAAAATAAATTATACGAAAAAATAAATGCAAGAATTAATCCTTTTATGAATGCATCAGATTTAGAAAATATAAGTTCTGATGATATATGTATTAAATATCTAGACGATATTCCGTATGAATTTTCTACTGACTATAATGATCCGAATGTTAAATATGTATATACTGAAATAAAGAAATCATATAATATTAATAAAAAAAATTTGTCATTTGATTTAATAATAGAAAATAACATTATCAAAGAAGTATTATATATGAATTATAGAGGTGATGGACATACATTTCTTTTTGATAACAATAATCTAATAGAATTTAATATTGATAATTTTATAAATAATATTGAATCTAAAAATAATGATATAAATGTCTATAAAATCAAATATAAAAGATTAAACTCAAATATATTAAAAATAAAT
>CAVBMP010000077.1:0-2077 GCA_963596555.1 Bacteroides helcogenes | reverse complement strand
AATTGTTTTCCATCACTTTCAACTACATTAGTTAACAATCCATCAACAGTAGCACCAACCTCTTCACCAATAATATCACAACTAACAATTGGATCTTCTGTGTATTTTAAACACTTACTTTGATTAGATTTAAACATATTATTAACAGCCTCTTTAGTAACAAGCTTTTCTAGTTCTAAAGTAACATCTATAACACTACCATCTCCTACAGGGACTCTAAATGCAAGTCCATCCATTTTTCCATTTAAACTTGGAATTACTTTACCAATTTGAGATGCTGCTCCTGTTGATGTAGGTATTATATTTAAAGAAGCTGCTCTACCACGTCTTGCCATAATACCTTTCTTATGTGGTATATCTAATGTTTCCTGATCATTTGTAATAGCATGTACAGTTGTCATAAATCCTTCTTTAATTACAAATTTATCATTTATTAATTTAAGTACTGGAGCAAGACAATTAGTAGTACAACTAGCTGCACTTATTACATCATCAGATTTATCTAAAATTTCATGATTAACTCCATATACTATAGTTTTAACTTCGTCCTTAGCAGGAGCACTTATAATAACATGCTTAGCCCCAGCATCTAAATGAGCTTGACATTTTTCTTTTGATGTAAACACACCAGTACATTCAAGAACTATATCTACATCTAACTCTTTCCATGGAAGTTTAGAAGGATCCATTTCTGCAAATACTTTAATTCTTTTATTTTTTACAAACAATTCATCAGAATCAAATGATATTTTACTTTTATTTGTTCTATGAACTGAATCATATTTATAAAGATATGCAAGTTGTACAGGATCTGTTAAATCATTTATCGCTACTACCTCTATATCTTTATCATTTTCCAATAATCTAAGTGCTGTTCTACCTATTCTACCAAAACCATTAATTGCTACTTTTAACATAATTTCATCTCCTATTCAAAATATCCATTTCCTATAAATTCTCTTAATACACTTGTTTGAGGCACATATTCACTTGGTATATTTAAGAAACACTTTAAGAAATTTAATATTCTTACTGCTTCTTCATAATATACAGACTCTGGATTAATTGAGTATAACAAAGGTTCTGCATATGTCCTTAAAACACCAACTTCATAAGCAAGTGAAGTATTAATTATAATATCTGCTGCTCTTTGATATGGATATACATAATTCTTCTCACTATTTCTCATACCAATCCATGTATTTAATGTTTCTTCAGCTGAATAACCTCTATGTTGATAATCCCTCACCATTCTTCTTATAAATCTAATATCAGTGGTAGATATATGATTATGTCTATCAAGTCCAATAGGTGTAAATGGACTAATATATACTTTTAATTTATTTTTAGCATCTATTGAAGAATTTAATTTCTCATTTATCGCATGAAGACCTTCAACTATAATTATTTGATTCTCCTTCAAACTTACAGGTTTACTTTTATATTCCTTCTCACCTGTAATAAAATTATACTTAGGCATCACTACTTCTTTTCCATTTAATAAACTCTTAAGTTGTGAATTAAATAATTTCATATCAATCGCATCTATTATTTCATACTCATAACTTCCATCCTTTTTTCTTGGAGTATCTTTTCTCTCAACGAAATAATCATCAGTTGATATAACAAATGTATCTTTTCCTTTAGATTTTAAATATAAAGCAAGTTTCTTTGATGTAGTTGTTTTACCACTAGATGATGGTCCTGATATAAATACTATTCTAATATTCTTATTATTTGCTATTTTAGTAGCAAGACCTTCCATATTTTGATTATATAATATTTCATTTATTTGGATAAAATCATCTATCTTACCATCAGTTATTATTTTATTAATATCACCAGCATATCTTACTCCCATAGAAGATAGCTTCTTTTCATAATTATTAAATGCATTCATTACAAGAGGAGAGGGAACATATGCAGGTAAACTATTATCTATCGGATAACTAATTGCTATTCCATTTGGGGATACATAAGTCAAATCAAATCTACTTAGTATTTTAGTACTAGCTGGCATAAGAAAATAGAAATAATTATATATATCTCCAAGTTCATACATAGTTACTGAATCATT
>CAVBMP010000076.1:0-2003 GCA_963596555.1 Bacteroides helcogenes | reverse complement strand
TTCAAATAAATACTTTAAATTATTCATAACAATAATATCAATATTAATAATTATATCAACACTATTTATAAAACAACATGTATTTATAGATATGATTGGTGGCATTTGTATTACATCACTTGTTGTTATTATTGTTAATCATTCAAATTATTTAATTAATAAAACAAAAAGTGTTCTAAAACTATAAATATATAATAATATTTAATGTACAGTAATTATAGATTAATTGAAATTTATAATTACTGTTATTTTTTTGTTTTTAATTTCAAAAAATATAGTATAATTATAATAAGGAGTTGAGTAGAATGGATAAAAAGAAGAAACTAGTTATTAATTTAACATTAATATTAATCGGAGGTTTCTTACTCTACTCAGCAATAACTTATTTTTTCAATGATAACAAAGTAAATACAGAAAGTGATATTGAAGGTAAACATATGACTAAAGAAGATTATGTATTTAAAGAAGATTTAATAGAACTTGGATATACTATAGATGAAATAAAACTTATAGAAACAAAAGTAAGTGAAAGTGATACTAAACAATATTTATTAAGTAAAAAATATCCTAATATTACAAAATTTATTAACTCTACATCATTTAATGCTAAAAATATAGAAAGATATGAATCATACTATGAAAATAATGATAACTTATCATTTGAAGAAGTTGTTATGTATGTTGAGATTGGTCTTGATAGAGATTTTTATACAAACATAACAGAAGTATCTGACTATGATAATATAAACACACTTGTAAATAAATATAATAAATTACCTGATAATTTTGAAGCAAGTGATTTAGTTTCATTAAGTAAAGATTATAGTCCTAATGAAAGAAAGATGAAAAAGGAAGCAGCAGAGGCTATGGTTAAAATGATAGATGCTGCAAAAAAAGATAATATTAATTTATTTGTAGTATCTGGATATAGAACTGAAAAACAACAAGAATCTTTATTCAATAATTCAACTGAAAAAAATGGTTTAGAACATGCCCTACTTTATTCAGCAAAGAAAGGACACTCTGAACACCAAACAGGTTATGCTGCTGATTTAAACTCAGTTGATGAATCATTCAAAGATACTAATGAATATAAATGGTTAAATCAAAATGCATTTAAATATGGTTTTATTGAAAGATATAAAAAAGATAAAGAATTTATAACAGGATATGGTTATGAACCATGGCATTATAGATATGTTGGTGTAGACATTGCAACTAAGATATATACAGAAAATATTACTTTTGAAGAATACTGTGTAAAATATAAGTGAGAATTCACTTATTTTTTAATGAATAAAATATAAAAATAACCAACTAATATAGAAGAACTAATAATAACAATAACTACTTTTAATATTTCTTTACTTGTATAACTCATAGTCTTATATTCTTTTTTATTATCTATATTTTTAGATACATTTATACTTTTTAAAACATGTATTTTATAGTCACTACTACCACAAACTATTTCTATTAAATTATCAGTTTTATTAAAATTACCATTACCTATAATTTTAGTATCACTCTTACCTATTGTTTCATAATTAATGTTTAAGTTCTCTTCATCATTAATATTTATTTTATACTCATATTTATTAGAGTTAAAATTAATATCATATCCTTCAATATTCAAACTAGTTAATATACATTTATCAGTAGTATCTTTTTTATAGTTTTTAAATACATTTATCTCATATTTACCAGTTTTATCTGATTCAATATAAAAGATGTTTTTACCATCTTTTACTTCAAATATACCACTTCCACTTACATTTTCATCCTTAGATGATTTAACTACTATTTTAACACTAGATGAATCTGTAAAATAATTATATTTTCTAATATTAGTTTCAAAATAAGGTGATAAACTCTCATTATTAATTTTTATATTTTCAAGAGCAAATACTTTTATAAAACTAAAAAAAATTATCATTGTAAATATTATCTTTTTCATATTAATATTATTTACAATAATAATTATTTAATACTTAACTAATAGT
>CAVBMP010000075.1:0-4611 GCA_963596555.1 Bacteroides helcogenes | reverse complement strand
ATTATTATGTAGAGTACACACTCTTTCTTTAGATTTATTTTCAACCAATTTAAACCAGTTTTTTAACTCTTTTGATGCATATGAAAGACTACTGTCAATTATAGAATAATTTCTAGCAATTAAATACTCCTTTGGAGACATATATTCACTAGACTCTATAAATTCAATTAATTCTAAGTAATATTTTTTTAAATATTCAACATTACCACTTAATCTATCATATACTTTTCTATATTTATTTTTACTAATGTCTTTAAAGAATAGTGTTTTATAATGAAGTTCTGATATAGTTTTAATAAGTTCTACTCCTTTAGTCATTTCATGATAATCCTTAGTTTCTATATATTCAGTTTTAATTTCTCTATCATCACTACTTATTACTTTTGGAAATTTATTAAAATTTCTAGTTTCTAAATAATCAAATAATTCTAATAAATTATTATTTTTATTCTTTTTAGTCACTACTTCATTATCTATAATTACACTATTTTTATATTTCCTAGTCATTATTAATATAAGGTATTATTATTTTATCACCTAAAGAAATATTATCTACATCATTATATTCAAGTAAATCCTCTATTTGTACATTATATTTACTACATATATTTTCTATAGTATCTTCCTGTCTTACTATATAGACTTTATAAGTATAATACTTATTTTCATTATTAATAATATTTTGAGTTAAGTTATTAATATTATTTTCTATATTTGTATTATCTGAATCTTTTTCAGTTATTTGAATATCTTTACTTTCATCTTTGAAGTAATCATCCATATAATTATCAAAGTCAATATTAGTAATATTATCTTCTAAATCCACTTCTTTTTCTTCCTTTATAGTTTCTTTAATATCATCTTCAACCCTTTCTTCATCACATGTAAGTTCAAGTGAAATATCAACTTTCATAACATCCTTAGATGTACTATATTTAAAGTCATCAATTTCAATTTTAATAGTATCTTTATTTATTCTTTTAGATATTGCGATAGAAAAAGGAATATTATATACAAAATCTTCTTCAATAACACTTGCTTCAGTCATTTTATATGTTCCGCTTAAATAAACTGTTCCCTCTACTATATCATCAAGTATTTTATAATCATGCTCTAGGTTTATACTTGTTACTTCCGCTATTTTAGTCTTAAAAACAATATCTTTTTTTAATGGAATAATCTCTTTCATATATTCTCCTTTCATTTAAATATATGAAAAAAAATATTCATTATGAGAATATTTTTTATTTGAATAGTTTATCATAAATTTCTTTATAATTATTTATAGGTACAAATTCTATATTATTTTTAATATCATTTTCTATCCATGTTGTATCATATAAATTTTCATCTGGTAAATATAGTGTCCTGATTTTATTTCTAATACATGCGATAGTTTTTTCTTTAATTCCACCTACTTTTAATATATCACCTTTAAGTGACATTTCACCTGTCATAGATATTTCACTATCCATGACTTTATTTTTAAGTAATGATAATATTGCTGTGGTAATCGCAACACCTGCGGATGGACCATCTTTTTGAATAGAATTTTCTGTAAAATGTATATGAATATCATTTTCTAAAAAGAATGATTCATCTATACCAAAATACTCACTATTACTTTTAATATAGCTTATTGATACTTCAATACTTTCTTTAGCAATATCTCCAAGAGAACCAGTACATGTAAACTTACCATTTCCTTTGAATGAAGAGCATTCTATATCTAAACAAGTTCCTCCAAGTGAATTACATGCAACTGCTTTTACTACACCAGGTACTTTAATTGCTCTTGGTTTACTATTTAAAAATAATTCTTTATCTAGATAATGTGGTAAATCATTTTCTTTTACTCTTACACTTACTATTTTTCTTGAATATTTAATATGTTCAGTTATTATTTTTCTTATTATTTTATTGATACATCTTTCAAGTTCTCTTACTCCTGCTTCATTAGTATATTCACTAATCATTTTAACTATCGCATCAGTTTCGAATTTAATTACTGTATTTTTAAGACCATGTTTTTTGATTATACTTGGTATTAAATAGTTTTCACTAATTAATAATTTTTCTTCATCAGAATATCCAGATAAGTCTATTATTTCTAGTCTATCTAACAAAGCAACTGGTATTGATGATATATCATTTGCTGTAAGTACAAATAATACTTTACTCAAATCAACTTCTTCATCTAAATAGTTATCAACAAATCTTTTGTTTTGACTAGTGTCTAATATGTCTAATAAAGTAGATGCAGGATCTCCTTTGTAATCTTTTTTTAATTTATCAACTTCATCAAGTAGGAATACTGGGTTTTTACTTTCACATTTTATTAATGATGAAATTATTTTACCAGGATTAGAACCAATATATGCTCGTCTATGTCCTACTAACTCTGCTGAATCACTCATACCACCTAATGATATTTTAACAAATTTTCTATTAAGAGCAATTGATATAGATTCAGCGAATGTTGTTTTTCCTACTCCAGGAGGTCCTACCAAACATATTATAGGACTTATAATATCAGGAGCAATACTTTTAACAGCGATATATTCTATAATCCTCATTTTTGCTTTATCCATTCCATAATGAGATGAATTTAATTTTTTTTCTATTTTAACTAAATCTTTTTCATCTTTAGTTTCAGTAAACCATGGAACAGAAAGTAAATATTCTATATAGTTTCTTATAACACCAGAGTCAGGACTCATTTCACTAGTAGCATTATATCTTTCAATTTCACTTTCTAATTTTTTCTTTATTCTATCTGGAAAATTCCCATTTTTAACTTTATCTTTAAAATCAATTATTTCTTCTTCTTTTCCCTTTGTCTCACCTAGTTCATCTTTAATAACTTTAATTTTTTCTTTAAGTATAAATTCTTTCTGACTATCATCAAGACTTTTTTTGATTTTAGTTTCAATATCGCCTTCTAAATCTAATATTGCTGTTTCAATTGCGATTTCTTTTATTAAGAATTTACTTCTACTTATCGCAGATGTATCTAACATTAATGATAGTTTTTTTTCAAATGAAAGTGGTAGATAATTACCTATTAAATCGGTTAATTTATCAAGTGAAACATTACTTTTAATTTGAGATACTATAGAATTAGATACAAAAGGATTCTTTTCTAGATAGTTTTCTAATTCTGTGATTAATTTTCTAGAATAAGCTGATAAATCTATTTCACTTTCTTTGTTATCTATACTAGTAATTATGCTATCTAAAACATCTTCTTCATTTGAATAGTTTACATAACTTATTACTTTTACTCTATACAAACCACTAATGATAACTCTCTTGTTTCCATTAGGTAAATCTATAACACTTTTAATTTTACCTACTACACCTATTTTAGGTAAGTCTGATGTATCAGGTTTTTCTTCTAAAGAGTTTAATGGGCAAACAATTAATACTTCACTATCATGATATAATTTTGATATTTCAGTTACCTTTTTTGATAACTCACTTTTAATTTCTACTCTTATTTCTTGATATGGAAGTAAAACAAGATTTTTTAATAAGATAACAGGTAAATTACTTTTAATCATGTTTGCCTCCTTCATGAGTCATTATTATAAAAGTAATTTAATAAAATGTAAATATTTATTAAAAATTTTTCACAAAAAAATAGTCATTCGACTATTAATTTTACATTCTATCAAAAGTAATGCCCTTTATCTTTTCTTGCTTAATAGCATTGATTATAACTAGACTTACTCTTTCATAATCAACTTCTCCTTTAATAGGAATATTCTTATATTTAGATATTGCTTCAAAACATTCTTCTATTTCGTCTGGATTATAACTATCTATTCCAAATTCATGTTTCAATATTTCAGGATAATAATTAGATAGCATTTCAAGAATATGTATTGCGATATGATCTACAGTTAATATTTCTTCTTTAATAATAGTCATAGATGCTAAATTATTCGCAACCATAGCCGTTTCAAATTTAGGCCATAATATACCTGGAGTATCCACTAAATCCATTTGATTATTTATTTTGATTGTATTCATTTGTCTAGTAACACCTGGTTTATTACCAACACCTGTAATAGATCTTCCTGCTAGTTTATTTATGAGTGTACTTTTACCTACATTAGGGACACCTACTACTAAACATTTTGCTTTTTTAGGAAGAAGTCCTTTAGATACTCTTTTTTTGTTAACATCTTTCATTAAATTATCTACTTCACTTATTACCTTTTTATAATCATTTGATGTTTTAGAATTACATTTAACTATAATAGAACCTTCATTCTTATATTTTTCTATCCATTTATCTGTTTCAACTTGATCACATAAATCATATTTATTAAATACTATTATGTTTTGTTTATTTCTAGTCGTTTTTGCTAAATCTGGGATTCTTGATGAAAAAGGTATTCTAGCATCTATCACTTCTATTACTATATCTACCATAGATATTATATCAGCAATATTTCTTTTAGTTTTTGCCATATGTCCAGGATACCAATTGATTACACTTTTATTAAACCCCATACCATTATTTTCACTCATTTTTTTCACCTTCTTTATTGTTTCCTAATAATTTTATCTTTTCAGCATTATTAAGTATATCTAATTGATACT
>CAVBMP010000074.1:0-5292 GCA_963596555.1 Bacteroides helcogenes | reverse complement strand
TAGTTATAAATATTTCATTTCCAATTAAAACGGGAACTTTGAATAAAATTCAGTCTCTTTACTCTTAAAATATCATTTTCATGTACTTCAAATGGTATTTTTATTTTAATAATTTCTTGTGGATGAGAAGCACTATCAACGCTTTCATTCTTATCATTAACTATACTTGTAACAGTAAATGTATTTAATAATGTATTAGGTCCAAATACTTCTATTTCATCCCCCACACTAAATTTATTTCTTTGTTCTACTGTGGCTATCATACTATCTTTATCAAATGATTTAACAAGTCCTAAAAAGTCTTGATTACTTGCCTCTTGTCTACCAGTAAAATATTGTCCTTCTACTTCTGGAACACTATCATAAAATTGAGGAGCATTCTCACGATTAGATACACGTTCTAATACTTTTTTATAATATTTAATATCCTCTTCTGTTAATGTATTATTAATCTTTTTATCCATTATTGTTCTATAACTATTAGCGACAGTTGCGATATAATACATGCTTTTCATTCTACCTTCAACTTTATATGATTCAATACCCATATCCATCATATCACTAATATTATCTATCATATTCAAATCTTTAGAAGATATACAATATTCATAAGGAGTATTATTATCAAATGTAAATCTACATACTTGACTACATCCACCTCTATTTGAATCTCTTAAAGTTACATAATTTGACATAACACATCTACCACTATAAGATGTACACATCGCACCATGAATAAATACCTCTACTTCAGTATCTATATTTTCTTTTATGAACTTCATATCTTCACGTGAACATTCTCTTGCTAAAACTACTCTATATGCACCTAAACTCTTATAGAATTTAACTGCTTCTAAATTAGTAATAGATTTTTGAGTAGATATAAAGAATGGTGTTTTTAAGTTTTGTCTATGAATTGACTCTATAACAGCAAAATCACTAACTATATATGAATCTATTCCAATTAGATCAAGTGCTTTTAAATATTCATCTAGTCCATTTAAATCCTCATTATGCATTATCATATTAACTGTTACATATACTTTTTTGTTTAATTTATGAGCAAACTCTACACCTTCTTTTATCTCATCTAATGTAAAGTTATTAGCATTAGCCCTAAGACTATAATATTCCCCTCCGATATAAACAGCATCAGCGCCATATAAGAAAGCAAATTTAAGCCTATTTAGGTCCCCAGCAGGTAATAATAATTCATATTTCATTTTAAATCACCTACCTTGTACTTAATATCATTTTCTAAAAAATAATAATCACTATCTATTAAATTACATAAAGAGTCACTTTCACACTCAGATAGTATTATTTCTTCACTAACATCATCTATATCAGTAAGATTAATTATTAAATTAAAGCATTCTAATTTATTAAGATACTTTGATGCGCAAAATATCCTATCATTTAGAATAACGCTTCCACTCTTTTCTTCTTTAACAATAAGTTTATGATGAGAAGACTTTTCACTAAGATTATAATAGTTCTCATTACTATCTATATCATAATATTTATTAAAATTACTTACTAATGCTCTTCTTGAATACATAAGTGTGTTTTTAGAAACATAAAAATAAAATATATTACTCTTACATTCATTATTTATTTTCATAAGTTCATCTATTGTAAGATCATTATTAATAACAACATTATTAATATCAAGAGTATTTAAATAATTAACTGCTTTATAATTAGATAGTATATGATGTTCATATAAAACTATTCTTTCTCTTGGTATAAAACTTAAAAGACCAATATCTTCAACAATGAATTTAATGTTATCATTAAACTTACTTATATCAAAATCATATACTTGTTTATGTAGTAATCTATTCATAATAACATAAACTGTATAAGACTCAGCTATTTCATTTATTTCATCAATATCAAAATAAACATTAAATCCTATAGAATAATCTTTTAATGGTAAGATAAAAGTATTGAAACCATACTCTTCATATAGTTTCAATTCTTTTCTTTTTGGTAAAATTATAAATTCTTTCTTTTGCATACCCCTATCGTATCACCTACTTTTATAAATTCAACTGAAAACTCTTCTTGAGTCTTTAAATATGTTATAAACTTTTCTATTTTACGAACCATTTGTCTCAAATTTCTACTTTTAATAGAAGAACTATTAAATACATAACCATGGAAATCCAAGTTATCGATTATTATAACACCTTTTTCATTTAAATTATACTTATATTTATCTAAAAATCTTTTATTTTGACTTTTCGCAGCATCTATAATAATTAAATCATACATACCTTCAACACTAGCATTTAAAGCATCATCATGTATTAATTCTATATTAGATAAACCACTTGATAAGACATTATTATAAGCAATGTTATATCTTTCATCATCTCTTTCAATACTAGTTATCTTTTCAATATTTTTATTACTAGCAAAACATAAAGTAGAATACCCAATAGCGCTACCTATTTCAAGTATAGATTTAATATTATTTTCATCAATTATTTTATTAATTGTATTGATAGTTTCTACACTCATTATAGGTACATTATTATTAATACCATACTCTCTTATTTCATCTATTAATTTTGATATTCTATCCATAATCCTTCACTCTTTAATTTATTAACTGTTTTAACATGACCACTATCAGTTTCATTGAAGTATGTTTTTCCATTTTTATCAGCAACAAAATAATAATATTTATGTTTTGTTGGCTCAATAGATGCCACTATTGAATCTATCCCAGGATTGCACACAGGAGACACTGGTAATTTACCATTCATACAAGTACTACGAGTATTATATGCATTACATTTATTTAATTGACTCACTTTTAAATCAACAGACCAATTATCTAATTTTTCTGCATAATAAGTAGTAACATCGCTACCTAAACTCCATTTATCATTAAGTCTATTATAAAATACTCCAGACACACCTTTTCTATCATTAGAAGTACCTGCTTCTAACTCAACTATAGATGCTAGTGTAAGCATTTGATGAACAGTGTATTTACTACTTTCTATCTCACTTTTATATGGAGTTAATTTCTTATCCATATTATCAAGCATACTTCCAAATATATCTTCTAATGAAGCAGTAGAATAAAACTCATATGTATCAGGATATAAATATCCTTCAAGAGAATAATAGATATCCTTGTTTTTAATCTCATCAGTTAGAAACCAATATTTATTAATTAATGTATCTAAATAACTACTATCAGTTAACTTATCAAGTATTTCTTTCTCACTAAAACTAAAATTCTCAGTTAATTTAGATATAACATATCTCATATTTTTACCTTCTACAAAAGTAATCTTTTTAGTCTCACTAGTATTTTGACCACCCTTTTCAAAAGTACTAATTAATTCACTTAAATTATATGATTTCTTAAGTTCATATTTTCCATAAGTCAAATCTTTAGGTTTATTTAATTTAATATATATTTTATAACATAATGTAGATTTAATAAGTCCCTCACTCTTTAACTTATCAGCTATAGTATTATAAGTATCTCCGGAGTTAATAACAATGCTTACAGTATCATTACTCTTGCCATGAGAGTTAACTATATAAAAATAACTACCTACCATAATACCTAAAACTATAACACACAAAACAAATATAAAAATAATAAACTTTTTTACATTAAACACTTTTCTTTTCACATTACACCTCTAATTCTTTTTATATTCAAGTGAAGATAATATTTTACTAATAAAATCAAACTCCTCTTTATTAGTAACTGGTTTTAACTTAGTCATATTCCCTTTCTCACTTAATACATAACTAGATGCATAAGAAATAATCTCTCCACTTTTATTCTTTTTATCCTCTGTATATATTACATAATTAATATCCTCACACTCTATATTAAAAAGTATTCTATATTTAATTTTATTCCCATCTTTATCTTTAAGAGTCAATAAATTCTTTTCCATTACCTCTCCTGTCTAAAAAAGTCTGCAATATAATAGTCGCAGCAATTTTATCAATAACTTTCTTTCTATTTTTTCTACTAGTATTATTATTAATAAGCATTCTTTCTGCTTCAACTGTAGATAACCTTTCATCTTGAAGATATACATCAATTGAAAATCTTTCTTTAAGTAATTCCATAAATTTAAGAGTTTCTTCACTTCTTTTAGATAAACTTCCATCAAGATTTAATGGATTACCTAATACCAAAGCATCAACTTTCCTATCATTAATTACATGCTCTAACATACTCAATAATTCATCATAAGTACTATATCTTAATACTTCAAGAGATGACGCTATAAGTCCAGTCCTATCACTAATAGAAAGTCCTAATGTCTTACTACCTAAATCAAGTCCTAAATATGTCATTCTTTAATAAATCCCTCTAACATCATTTCAATAATATCTTCTCTTTTAAATTCAAGAATTCTATTTCTACATTCTTTATAACTTGAAATGTATCCAGGATCCCCACTAATCAAATAAGCAACTATTTGTTTTATAGCATTATATCCTCTTTCTTCTAAATCTTCACATATTTTGTGTAAAGTAGTTTTAATGTTTTCACACACTATTTCCTCAGTATTTACAACGGTAGTTTCACTATTTTCCATAAATTTCACTCCTAACATGTATATTCTATCAAAAAAACACTTTATTCTCAATATCAATATGATATAATATGTAAAGGTGAGATAATGATAAAAATAATAAAAAAAGAAATTTGTGACAGTAAAAAAGATGAATTTGATATTATTTTTACTGATCAAATACTAAAATCAAAAAAAGCAATAAAAGTAAATAATCCAAAAGACTTATATTATAATTTAAACAAAGTAAGTTCAAATAGTAATATAGCATTATATTTCAAAAAAGAAAAATATTTAGATAATTACTATCAATTACTATATTTCTATCAAAATTATATTGAAAAAGTAAATTTATTTAAAAAAGAAATTAAAAAATTAAATAAATCATTTGATAAATCAGAAGATCATAGACTAGTAACAGACGCTATTCATAAATTACAATATATGAATTGTGATGGAAAGTATTTAAGAGCATTTCTAATTACTCTAGGTTATCAATTAAAGAATGACAATATAGATTATGTAATACCACTAGCCCTAGCATATGAAACATTCCAAACATCAATATTAATTCACGATGATATAATCGATAATTCTGAAACAAGAAGAGGTAAAAAAACAATACATGAAATTTATAATGAAGAATTAAAATCAAATGATAACACTTCCTCTTCACTAGCAATTTGTATTGGTGACTTAGGTTTCTATTTAACAAATAGTATAT
>CAVBMP010000073.1:0-2335 GCA_963596555.1 Bacteroides helcogenes | reverse complement strand
AATTGTTTTGTATTTGAAATCAAATATTTTATTTTTAGTTTATATTCTTATGACATTACTTTTAGATGTTACACTTAAATTAATAACGATAGGTAGTATTACTTTTAGAGGAATAATATGTGATTTAATAATATCTTTAATTATTGGATCAGTTATATATTTAATTAAGCCTAAAAAGAGAGTTATATATTTAACTATATGGTTATTTATAGCTAGTGCTATATGTGTTATTAATACGATCTATTATGAGTTTTATCAATCATTTGTATCAGTTAATTTGATTCAAACTGCGAGTATGTTGGGAAAGGTTCACAGTTCTTTACTTGAAAAACTTAAATTTTATCAATTTATATATTTATTATTTCCTTTACTATTTGTAATACTATATAAATATGTTTTTAACAAGAATAAAAGTTTTATTTTAGAAAATAATAATATTGTTAAAAAGTTATATAAGAATACTATTTTGGTGGCGATATGTTTGCTTTTTATAGTTGTAATAACTCTTAGTAAATCTGAAGCAACTAAATTTGTTAAACAATGGAATAAAAATTATATAGTGAATAAGTTTGGTATATATACTTATACAATAAATGATTTTTTGCAGAGTGTTAAGCCTAGATTAACTTCATCTGCTGAATATGATGAGATTGCTCATGAATTTAGAAATTTTTATGCTTGTAAATGGAAAGAAAAGAGTAAAACTAATGCATATACTGATAAATTTAAAGGAAAGAATGTAATATTTATTCATGCTGAGAGTATACAAAACTTTTTAATTAATTTAAAGATAAATGGTAAAGAAGTAACTCCTAATATCAATAAATTTGTTAGTGAGGGAATGTATTTTAGTAAATTTTATCCACAGATAAGTGTTGGTACTTCATCTGATACAGAGTTTACATTAACAACTGGATTAATGCCTTCATCTAGTGGTACAGTATTCGTTAATTATTATGATAGAAAGTATTATTCTTTACCTAAATATTTTAATGATTTAGGGTATTATACATTTAGTGCTCATGCTAATTACAAAGAATATTGGAAAAGAAATGATATGTATAAAACATTAGGATATCAAGATTTTTATTCAAGAGATTATTTTGAAGTTCCTGATGAAAGCGATAAAGATTATATAGGGCTTGGATTATCTGATAGTTCATTCTTTAAACAATTTATACCTATATTAAAGAATATTAAAAGTAAAAATAAACCATTTTATGGTACGATTATTACATTATCTAATCATTCACCTTTTGATGATTTGGAAAAGTATGATGAATTTGATGTTACATTAAATTATACTTATCGTAATGAATATGGTAATAAAGTAAAGGCAACTTCAAATTATTTAGAGGGAACTAAGATGGGTAATTATCTTAAGAGTGCTCATTATGCTGATAGGGCATTTGGAGAGTTTATAGAGAGTTTAAAAGAGAATAATTTACTTGAAAATACTATTATAGTATTTTATGGTGATCATGAGTCTAGACTTGCTAGAAGTGAGTTTGATATGTTATATAATTATGATCCACAAAGTGATACGATTAAAAATTCAAATAGTGAAGGTTATGTTGATGTTAGTGGTTATAATTATGATTTGCTTAAGAATACTCCTTTAGTAATATGGTCAAATGAAGAGAGTTTAAAGAGTGAGATAACTGATGTTATGGGAATGTATGATGTTCTTCCTACTATTGCTAATATGTTTGGATTTGAACAGAAATATTCTTTAGGACATGATATATTTAGTGATGATGAAAAGATAGTTGTTTTTCCTAATGGAAATGTATTAACTAATAATATTTATTATAGTAATTCTAATGATGAATATATTACTTTTAATGATAATCCACTTGATGCTGATTACATAGAAAAATTAAAAGAATATTCTAGTAAAATACTTGATATATCAAATGGAATTGTTAGTTATGATTTAATTGATAGGGAAGAGAAGTTAATAGGAGAGTGTGAAAATGAGTAAGAAAAAGAATAAAAGTGATGCTTTAACAATTGTTGTTTTTGTAATTATTGGGGTTTTATTATTTGGTTTTTTAGGGTATAGAGTTTATAATGATTTTTTTAATAAACCTGATGTAAAAAAAGAAGTTGATTCAATAGGGTTATATGGTTATACTTTACATGATAGGGATACTAAGGTATATGAAGACAATTTTAAAGAACTTAGTAGTACTTTGAATAAAGATACTATTGACTATAAAAACTATGCTACATTGGCTTCTAAATTGTTTATAATTGATTTGTTTACATTAGATAATAAACTTGGTAGTACTGATATAGGTGGTTTACAATTTGTTCATAAAGATTTAAAAGA
>CAVBMP010000072.1:0-4228 GCA_963596555.1 Bacteroides helcogenes | reverse complement strand
TAACTAGAAAGTAATATTGTTACGAATATGGGTTGGTTTTGGTAAATTAAGGTGGAAAGTCCTTATTTGTGAAAATGTGTGGTATAATTGGTTTTGGGGGTGTTATCGTATTTATTAATATAAATTGATGAGATAAAATGATTATTCTTATTGATATATTCAAAAAATATGATATACTTGAATAGAGAGAAAAGAAAAAACTGCCAAAGCAGTTGTTCTTACAAGAGTAAGTGTTTAGGGCAACGCCATTTATTTTAACTTTCTATGTCTCATCTTAAATGGTATTAAGACAATGTAATTGTAGCATAAAAAAGAAAGGAAGTCAAGTAGTAAAATGAAAAAAAATTATAGCATAGGATTGGATATTGGAACGTCATCGGTGGGGTGGGCAGTTATTAATAATGATAATTTTAAGTTAATTAAAAAGGGAAATAAGAGACAAAGTATGTGGGGCGTTAGACTTTTTGACGAAGCAAATTTTGCTGCCGATAGAAGAGCAAAAAGGAGCACTAGAAGAAGGTACGCAAGGAGAAGAGAAAGAATAAAGTATCTTCAGGAAATTTTTGATGAGGAAATAAGAAAAGTAGATAACGACTTTTATCAAAAACTTAATGATAGTTTTTATAGTCCTAAGGATGAACTTAACAAAAAAGTTGAGTTAACTGAATTTGATAAATTAAATATATTCAATAATTATAACCATAATTTAAAAAAAGAAAAAGATTATCCAACAATATATCATATCAGAAATATGATAATTAATAGTACAGAAAAGGTAGATATAAGACTTATATATCTTGCTATACATCACATTATTAAATATCGTGGAAATTTTCTTTACGATGGTGATAGTTTTAATGTTAATAATTTAAATATTAAAGAGAAAATAAGAGAATTATTTGAAGAAATTAGTAATGTTTGTGATGAACTTGATTTTGATATTGACAGTTTAGATGATAGTGTATATGAGTTATTAGATGGTGCATTACAAAATGGATCATCACACGACAGGAAAATAATTATAAAAGAAATATTAAAAAAATATTTTAATAATAAGTTCCCTGATGAGTTTGTAAAGATGATTGTTGGAAATAAATTTAATATAGCAAATTTATTTAATATAGAATTGAACGAAAAGTTAGAACTTAGCTTTAAAGGAACAGATTTTGACGATGAATATAATGATTACGAAAAAGCCTTAAGAGATAAAATGTCTGTTCTTAATATTTGCAAAGAGTTGTATGATATGTTATTTTTAAAGGACTTGTTTGGAACTAGTAAAGAAACTAATATATCTTCACTTATGATAGAAAGGTATAATAAGCATCATATAGATCTAATGTTTTTAAAAAACTTTTTTAAATATGATAAAAAAATATATAAAGAGGTTTTTTTAGATAAAAATAATGGTACTTCAGAAGAGAAATTATGTATATATTCACAATATATGAGTAATAATAAAAAAACTAAAAATAGAAAAAGTATTACTTATGATGAATTCATAAATAAGATTAATGAAAGATTCAAAAAAATATTTGATAACAATATACCATTAGAATTAAAAAAAGAATACAATAAAGCTAAGGATAATATAGAAAATGGAACTTTTTTACCTAAAATAACAAACACTGATAATGGTAAGTATCCATATCAACTAAATAAGGATGAATTAATTAAAATTATTGAGTCACAGGGAAAGTATTATAATTTTTTACAAGAAAAGATTAATGTCAGCGGTAAAGAAAAATATAAATTAGTTCAATTGCTGGAATTTAAAATTCCTTATTATGTTGGCCCTTTAAACGATAGAACAAAAGACAAAAATGTTAAGAATCCTAATGCGTGGTTGGTTAGAAAAGATTCTAAAAAAAGAATAAATCCATTTAATTTTGATGAAGTTATAGATAAAGAAAAAACTGCTGAGAAGTTTATAACTAGGATGATTTCTAATTGTACATATTTAATTAATGAAAAGGCTATTCCCAGTAACTCACTATTATACTCTAAGTTTAAGGTGTTAAATGAACTTAAACAAATTAAAATTAATGATAAACCTTTAACTATCGATTTTCAGCATAAGATTTATAATGAATTATTTTTGAATACTGGCAAAACTGTTACGGAAAAAAGGTTTATTGAATATATATGGGGAACTAAGGAATATTCAATGTATCCTAGTGAGTTAAAAATAGAAGGTTATTCTAGTGACAAGAAATTTGCTAATACTATGAAAAGCTATTATGACTTTTTTGGTGAAAATGGTATATTTGAAAATACAAATTATAATGATAATGATGCAGAAATGATTATTAAATGGATAACAGTGTTTGAAGATAAGAATATTTTATTAGAAAAAGTAAAGAAAGCATACCCTCAAATAAATGTAAATAAAATAATGAACAAAAATTATAAAGGCTGGAGCAATTTATCTGAAAAGTTATTAACAGGAATAGTTTATAATGATAAAGTTGATGGAACTCCTAAAAATATTATGGATTTAATGTGGGAAACTGAAAAGAATTTTATGCAAATTATGTTTGATAAGGACTATAAATTTCAAGAAAAAATAAATGAACTTAATACTGTTAATAATATAGAAAAGATTAATTATTCATTAGTTGAAAAACTTGCTACTTCACCGGCAACAAAAAGAGGAATATATCAAGCATTAAAAGTAGTTGAAGAACTTGTTAATTATATGGGATATGCTCCTACTAATATAATGATTGAAATGGCTAAAAGTGAGGAAGCAAAACAAAGAAAAGATAGTCGTAAAGATTATTTGAAGAAAATTTATCTGGCAAACAAAAAAGATATTGATGATTACAATCGATTGTACTCAGAGCTTGAAAATAGTGAAAAAATTGATAATGAAAAATTGTTTTTGTATTTTATTCAATGCGGAAAGAGTATGTATTCAGACGAACCATTAGAAATAAATAATTTAAATCTATATGAAGTGGATCACATAATACCTAGGACATTAATAAAAGATGATTCAATAGATAATAAGGCTTTGGTGTTAAAAAGTGAGAATGATACAAAAGCAGCAGATTTTGTGTTACCGGCAAAATTTAGAACAAGTGAAAGAATACAATGGTGGAGCCATTTAAAAGATTTAAAACTAATTAGTTCAAAAAAATTTAGAAACCTTTGTAGGACGTATTATTCGAAAAAAGATATTGAAGGATTTATTAATAGGCAGTTGGTGGAAACTAGACAGATAACAAAGCATGTTGCCAATATTTTAAATAACTTTTATAAAGATACAACTATTGTTTATTTGCATGCAAATCTTTCGAGTAATTATAGAGATAAATATGAGTTGTTTAAATATCGTGGATTGAATGATTTACACCACGCTCACGATGCTTACCTTGCAAGTGTATTAGGATTGTATCAAAAGGATTGGCTAAAAAAATCAACTAATTTTGAAAGTTTAAAAGAACTTAATAAGAAATTGTACGATAATAAAAAATACGAGGATTTAAAATATGGTTATGTCATTAATAGTATCGATAATGAGATGTCTACATTTAATAATGAAACTGGGGAATTAATTTTTGATGCAGATTATTTTAATAATACTGTTAAAAATACTTTATATCAAAATGATGTACTGATAAGTAAAAAAACCGAAATAAAAACTGGAAAATTTTATGATCAAAATCCTTCAAAAAGCAATGATGGAGTTCCTTTGAAATCTAATCTTGATACAAAATTGTATGGTTCATATATTGGGAAGAATCCAAGCTATGTAGTAGTAGTGGAGTATAATAAGAAGGGCCGTACCAAAAAACGGATGATTGGAATCCCAATATATGTAGCAGTAAAGAAAAATGATATTACATTGAAAGGGTATATATGTAATACACTCAAAATTGATGATATTAATTCGATAAAAATAATAAAAGATAAAATACCTTTCTATTCAATACTTAATTGGGAAGGGCAAATCTGTTCATTAATTGGAGCAAGAGCTGATAAGGTTGAAGTATGTAATGCAATAGAATTTAAAATAGATAAACAAAAGCAAATAAAATGGAAATATACATTGAATAGATTATTTAACAATAAATCTAAATGTATTGAAACGACATTATATAACGAGCAATTAAATGAATTGTTTATTTATACAATCCATAAAATAGAAAATGAATATAAACTATACAGTAATTTATTACCTAAATTAAAAAAATATGTTAATATAGATTCTTTAAATAATATT
>CAVBMP010000071.1:0-4605 GCA_963596555.1 Bacteroides helcogenes | reverse complement strand
ATTTATTATTTCTATTTATTAGATTTATAGAATCAACTATTATTTCTGATTTAGTAGATAAAGTTATTATCTTTAATAGAATATCGCTTACTTCATCAATATATACTTTTAATTTAGCAGTATATCTACTATTTGCTTCACCTTCCCAAGATGCATCAATAAGTCTTTCGCTATTTAAATCAATATTAGGACAGTTCTTAGAATGGATTTTAACTCCATAACCACGAGTTATGTATCCAACTATATCTTCTCCATAAACAGGATTACAACAAGTTGCTAAAGTGCATAATATATCATTACTACCAGCGATAACTATTCCACTTTCATTTTTATTTTTTCTTCTTTCTAGTGTTACTTGTTTTTTCTTAGGTTCTCTTATTTCAAGTCTACCTAGTATTGATGATGGTAAATATTTTAATGTTGCGATAGAAAAATATATATCATCAAGTGAATCTAATGATAACATTTCACATAATTTCTTAACATTTTCTTCACTAAATACATCATTTATATCAACACTCTTTTTCTTACATTCATTAAGCATCATTTCATGACCAAGACTAATATATTTTTCTCTTTCTTTTTTATAGAAGAAAGATTTAATTCTACTTTTAGCTGCCTCAGTCTTAACTATCTTTAACCAGCCTCTTGATGGTGTATGACCTTTCTTAGTAATTAATTCTACTAAGTCACCATCTTGAAGTTCATAATCAAGTTTAACCATTTTATTATTAACAAGTGCTCCTGTAGTTGTATTACCTACTTCACTATGGATTTTATATGCGAAATCTATCGGAGTCGCACCACTTGGAAGTTCAATTATATCTCCTTTAGGAGTATAAGCATATATTTGATTTCTTTTTAATTCTTCTTTAATATTAGTAAAGAAATTCATATTCTTTTCAATATCATTTACTTCTACTAATGCTCTGAATTGTTCTAAAATACAATCTAAATTATTTTTAACAGCACCATTAGTATTTTCTTTATAACTCCAGTGAGATGCAACACCTTTTTCTGCTATTTCATCCATCTCATATGTTCTTACTTGAACTTCAAATATTCTTTTATCTTCACCAAATACAGTTGTATGTAAACTTTGATACATATTAGGTTTAGGATTTGCTATGAAATCTTTAAATCTATTAGGGATTGGAGAGTACTTTGCTTGTACAAGTCCTATTACTCTATAACAGTCTTCAACTGTATCTACAAGTACTCTTATTCCAAGTAAATCATATATTTCTTCCCATTTTCTACCTTTTTTAAGTTTATTATATATACCTCTTACAGACTTAACTCTTGATACCATTTCATATTTAATATTATGGTGATCAAGTATGTTTTTTATTTCTTCTTTCATATGAGTAAGAGAAAGTTCAAGTTCTTCCTTAGATGCATTTATTTTATTTTCAACATTTCTATATCCTTCAGGATCAGAATACTGTAAACACAAATCTTCCATTTCACTTTTCATCTTTTTCATACCAAGTCTATGTGCGATTGGTATATATATATTTTGAGTTTCAGTTACTATATATTTTATGTGTTCAGCATCATGTACTTTTAATGTTCTAAGATTATGAAGTCTATCAGCAAACTTAATAAATAATGTTGCTGGATTTTCAGAAAGACCTACTATTATTCTTCTATATTTCTCAGGATTATTTACTTTAAATGTTTGTTTTAAATTACTTATTTTACTAATACTATTAACTATATCAGCACTAGCAGTACCAAACATTTCTTCAACTTCCTCATAAGTCATTTTACCAAGAGTAATTGCTTCATGTATTAAAGCACATCCTATAGTTACTGGATCCATCTTAAGTTCTGCTAATATATATGCAACATTAATAGGATGCATAATATAATCTTCACCAGTTTCTCTTTTCATTCCTTCATAAATTATTTTAGCTTGATTATAATATTTATCTATAAAGTCAATATATTCATTATCCATATATGTTTTTAACAAATCAAGTAATTCATCATAATCATAATTTTTAATAAGATCAGCTCCCTTAGAAATTAACACCCTTTACTTTCATTTCAGTAAGTTCATCATCATCGTCTTCTTCTGGACGTTTCATACTTCTTCTTTCAAGTAACATCCATACTTTTGGTGCGATTAATAATGATGAAATAGTACCTGCGATTAAGCCAACTAAAATTGCAATATTAAATGTTAATATATCATTAAGACCAACACATAATAATATAACTATTGCCGCTATTGTTGTAATACTAGTCCATACATTTCTTGTAATAGTTTCGTTAGATGATAAGTTAACTAAATTTTCAAGTTCTTCATCAGTTAATTTCTTTCTATTTTTATATAATTTATTTCTATTATCTCTAATTCTATCAAATACAACTATTGTATCATTTATAGAATAACCTACGATTGTAAGAAGTGATGCTACTATTATAAAGTCTACACTTATATTAAATATAGCGAATATTGAAAGAGTGATTAATAAATCATGAACAAGCATTAATATACCAGATATAGCATAATTAAAATTAAATCTTATTGCTACATAAATTATAATAGCTAACATTGAATATAAAAGGGCTTTAATAGCATTCTTTGTTAAATTACTAGTAACTAAATTACTTATTTCATTAACAGATGTATCTACTCCTAATGCTTTTAATTCAGATTTAATTTTAATTTCATCTTTTTCTTCTAATGTATCATTAAGCTTTAAATATCCTTCAGTTTTACTATTTAAATAAGTATCATAATCTCTTAAATCATAGTCTTTTACAATTTCATTTATTTTATTAAAATTTAAAGGTTCACTACTAGATAAATTAATTTGTGTACCACCTGTAAAATCAACTCCAAAGTTAAATCCTCGTACTAATACAAATATTAATCCTATTGCCATTATTGATAATGAAACAATTATAGGTTTTTTAGCAAATTTAGCATAATTGAATTTTTTTATTTCTTTTACTTTTCCAATAAATAATTTTTCTTTGTCATTAAATAATTTAGTTTTAACAGTCATTATTTGTAATATACGATATAAAATAACACATGCAAATATAGTTACAAATATTGTAATAATAAGCATAGTTGCAAAGCCTTTAACAGATGACTCACCAAATATATAGAGAATTATACCAGCAAGTAAAGTTGTTACATTCGCATCAATTATTGCTTTTAAACTATTTTTACTTCCTTCATTAACAGCAGGTATTAATTTTTTACCTTTTCTTAATTCATCTTTAATTCTATCATTTGATATTATTATTGAATCTACTGCCATTCCTATACCTAATACTAATGCAGCAATTCCTGTTAGTGTAAGTACTCCTCCAACTGCATTATATATTATAAATACAAGTAATGCATATACAAATAAACATACAGTTCCAATAACACCACTTATTCTATATTTAAAAATTAATATCAATGCTATTAAAGCAAATGTTATTATACCAGCAATACCTGTTTTAGTAATAGTTTCTGCGCCAAAAGATGGAGATACACTCTTAGGCGTTGCTTCTTCACTTAACTTAGTTGGAAGAGAACCACTATTTATTAAATCTACTAAAGTTTGTGCTTCTTCCTTAGTAAAGTTCCCTTGTATTACTACACTTCCACCATCAAGTCCTTCTTTAACACTCGCAGCAGATATACATTTCATATTAGAATCTTTACCACAAGTTTCTTTTTCATTTTCATAAGAGTCTAATTCTTCATCATAATCAAGCCATATAACTATCATATTATTTCCATTAGATCTTTCTGATATTTTTTTGGTTACTTCATAGAATTTAGTTGTATCTTTTATATCAAGTTTAACTTCATATTGAAAACTTTGGCTATCTTGAGTAAGTGATGCGCCATTATTTCCAAGAATATCACTAGTCATAAGTAACTTATCATTAGTATCTCTAAATGATAGTACAGCAGTGGTACTAATTCTTTGTCTTGCCTCTTCTTCATTAGATACTCCTGGTAATTGAATTCTTATTAAATTATCACCTTCAAATGCAATAACAGGCTCACTAACGCCTAATGTATCTATTCTATTTACAATAGCTTTATATGTTTTATCTAAATCATCCTCAGTAATTTCTTTACCTTTTTCTAAAGGTTCAATTTTATATAGTATTTCAAATCCTCCCTGAAGATCAATACCATAATTTATTTTATTTAATGTTGGTTTAATTAATAAAGCACCAACTACTATAATTGCTATAACAATTAATAATGGTTTTAATATTTTTTTCATGTTTTTTCCTCCTACTTATTTTGTTCTGTTATCCTTTGTATTTTATTAGTGACATAGTTATTGATTTCAATATTACTTGCAAATAAAATATCACTTATAAGATCACATAGTTGTAAATCATGTTTCTTTTTCCAATTACTCTCAACAAGATAATTCCATATGTCTTCTTCATGAATATTTTTATATCCTAAACCTCTTAGTTCTTTAACTTTAGAATATAATGCAGGTTTAACTCTATTATATAGTTCTTTAATACTTTTAAACTCAATAGACTTATTCATATGCTTCACCAAAATAATTATACAATAGTTTATTAAAAAAAGATAGTTATTTAAGTTATACAATTATGTAT
>CAVBMP010000070.1:0-14413 GCA_963596555.1 Bacteroides helcogenes | reverse complement strand
ATATTATTGTTAATCAAGACTCTGATTTAGAGTATGTTAAAAATATATTAAAACAGAGTTATGAAAAAAATTTGAAATAGTTTGGAGGTATTAAAATGTTGAGTATTAAAGATTTGACAGAGGAAGATATTAAATTAAGATTTATAACACCATCGTTACAAAAATCAGATTGGGATATACAATCTCAAATTAGATGCGAGTATTATTATACAGATGGTAAGATAAATGTTAGAGAAAATGTCGCAAGTAGGGGTAAAGGAAAAAAAGTTGACTATCTGCTATCTTATAGGTCAAATATTCCAATTGCAATTGTTGAAGCAAAAGATAATAAAGTTACAGTATCTCATGGAATACAACAAGCCATTGGATATGCTGTAGATTTAGATATTCCTTTTGCATATTCGTCAAATGGTTCTGCATTTTATGAACATGATAGAATTACTGGAAAAGAAAGAGAAATCCAATTAGATGAATTTCCAACACCAGAAGAGTTATGGAATAGATATAAATTTGAAAAAAATTTAACAGAAGAAGAAACAAAAATCATCACACAACCTTATTATTATATGAGTGCATTTAAAACTCCTAGGTATTATCAAAGAATAGCTATTAATAAAACAGTTGAAGCTATTGCTAAAGGGCAAAAAAGAATACTGCTTGTAATGGCAACTGGAACTGGAAAAACATTTACAGCATTTCAAATAATACACAGATTATATAGTTCTGGAGCAAAAAGGAAGATTTTGTATTTGGCTGATAGAAATATTTTGATTGACCAAACAATGCAAAATGATTTTAAACCTTTTCAAAAAGTAATGACTAAAATAGAAAACAGAAAAATGGATTCATCTTATGAAATATATATGTCGCTATATCATCAACTTAGAAGTAATGAACAAGAAGTATATAAACAATTTAAACCTGATTTCTTTGATTTAATAATTGTTGATGAGTGTCATAGAAGTAGTGCAAGAGATGATTCAAACTGGCATGAAATACTTAATTATTTTAGTTCTGCTACACAAATAGGTATGACAGCAACTCCAAAGGAAACTAACGATATTTCAAATATTGCTTATTTTGGAGAACCTATTTATACTTATTCATTAAAGGATGGAATAGAAGATGGTTTCTTAGCACCATATAAAGTTGTTAAGGTGGGATTAGATAAAGATTTGGAGGGTTATAGACCAGAAAAAGGGAAACTTGATGAAGATGGATATGAGGTTGAAGATAAAGAATATACAGTACATGATTTTGATAGAAAAATTGTTATTGATGAGAGAACTAAGGTAGTAGCAAAAAGAATTACAGAATATTTAAAAGCAACTGATAGATATGCAAGAACTATAGTATTTTGTGTAGATACTGAACACGCACTTAGAATGAGAGATGCTCTTGCAAATGAAAATTCTGATATGATGAAAGTTAATCCATGTTATGTTGTTAGAATTACTAGCAATGATGATTATGGTAAAACTAAATTGGATGACTTTATTGATGCTAACACTACATATCCAGTTATTGCAACAACTTCTAAATTATTATCAACTGGTGTTGATACTAAGACTGTAAAATTAATTGTATTAGATGAAGAAATACAAAGTATGACTGAATTTAAGCAAATAATTGGTCGCGGTACAAGATTGATTGAAAATAAAGGAAAACAGTTTTTTACTATAATGGATTTTAGAAGCAATTCTGAAAAGTTTGCTGATCCTGCATTTAATGGACCTGCAGAATCAATTATTAATGTTGATGGTGGTGATTTGGAAGATGTGAAATCTCCTAAAGAATATGGAATTGATAATATTAAACCCGAACTACCAATTAATGGTGCTGTAGATCAAGAAGGATTTAAAAAAATTTACATTAAAGGTGTTGATGTTTCAATACTAAAAGAAACAGTAAAATATTATGATGCAGATGGAAAACTAATAACTGAATCTATAATGGAATATTCTAAGAAAAATCTTAAAAGATTATATGAAAATCACAATGGCTTTGAACAAGAGTGGTTTAGAGCTGATTCCAAAAAAGAATTTTTAGAGCATTTAATGAGTGAAGGAGTAATGGTTGATGCTGTATTTGATAAAGTAAATGATAATAATATTGATATATTTGATATACTTTCTAATATGGCTTATGACGAAGAAGCTTTAACTAAAGAAGATAGAATTGAAAAAGTAACAGAAAGTTCGCTTTCAAATGAATATAATGAAAAACAAAGAAATGTAATTAATGAACTATTAAATGTATATAAAATAAAAAATATTACTGAACTTGAAAATATTAAATTGCTTGAAATCAAAAATTTTAATAAATTTGGTGGACTTGTTCCTATTATTAATCTATTTGGTGGTAAAGATAAGTATTTAAGCATGGTTTCAAAAGTAGAAAAATTATTGTATAGTTAAGGAGTGAAAAAAATGAATATAGGAACAATGATAAAAAGATTACAAGATATAATGAGGCAAGATGCGGGAGTTAATGGCGATGCACAAAGAATAGAACAAATTGTTTGGATGTTATTCTTAAAGTTATATGACGCTAAAGAAAGTGAATGGGAGATTTTAGAAGATAATTACAAATCGATCATTCCAGAGGAATATAGGTGGAGAAATTGGGCAATAGATAATAAAGATGGAAAAGCAATGACTGGTGATGAATTATCTAACTTTATTATCCAACTGTTTGATGCCTTGAAAAATCTTGAAATAAATGAAACAACTCCAATAAGGGGAAGGATAGTTAGAGAAGTTTTTGAAGATTTAAACAACTATATGAAAGACGGAGTTTTAATAAGACAAGTAGTTAATGTTTTAAATGAAATTGACTTAACAGACTTTCAAACAAGACATGCATTTAATGAAATATACGAAACAATATTAAAAGATTTACAGTCAGCAGGTAAATCAGGAGAATTTTATACTCCAAGAGCTGTAACAGATTTTATTGTTAAAATGGTTGATCCTAAAATTGGGCAAACTGTTGCAGATTTTGCTTGTGGTACTGGTGGATTTCTAGTATCAGCACTTAATCACATGAAAGAACAAGCAAATGATACAGAATCTAATGAGATATTAAAAAAGTCATTTTACGGAGTTGAAAAGAAATCTTTACCATATTTATTATGTACAACCAATATGCTTTTGCATGATGTTAATGAGCCTAATATTATAAGAGGTAATTCCCTTGAGAAAAATGTAAGAGATTATGAAGAAGAGGATAAATTTGATATTATCTTAATGAATCCACCTTATGGTGGTACTGAAAAAAAATCTGTTCAACAAAATTTTCCAACTGAATTAAGAGATTCTGAAACAGCAGATTTATTTATGGTAGAAATACTTTATAGATTAAAACAAAATGGTAAAGTAGGTATAGTATTACCCGATGGGTTCTTATTTGGAAACGATAATACAAAAGTTGCAATAAAGAAGAAATTAATGGAAGAATGTAATTTACATACAATTATAAGATTACCAGGTTCAATTTTTGCACCATACACAAGTATTGCTACTAATTTATTGTTTTTTGATAAAACAGGTCCAACTCAAGAAACATGGTTTTATAGGATGGATTTACCAGAAGGGTATAAGGCATTTAGTAAAACTAAACCTGTTGAACTAAAACATATGCAACCTATCATTGATTGGTGGAATAAAAGAGAAGAAATTAAAGATATAAAAGAAGTTGAGTCTTTAACAGAAACATGGAAATCAAAAAAATTAACAATAAAAGAATTGTCTAATTTAAATTATAATCTAGATCAATGTGGATATCCTGTTAAGGATGAAGTAATTTTATCACCTAAGGAAACTATGAATAGCTTTATAGAAAAAAGAGAAAATCTTGAAAAACAATTAGATAAAAAACTAGAAGAAATTATTGAACTTATAGGTGATTTAAAATGATTAGTGATGATTTAAGAAAGGCAATTTATTTATCAGCATTTAAAGGTAATTTATCAGTACAAAAAGAAGACGACTCTTCAGTTGATAAATCTCTTAATATACTTTTGACTTCACGAAATATAGATAAAAAAGAAATAAATAAAAGAAAAATAAATGATGAGTTTTCTCCAGATTATGATATACCTGCGACTTGGAAATGGGTAAAAATGGGCTTGCTTTGTGATGTTATTAGAGGCTTAACTTTTTCAAATTCATATTCGGAAAAAAAGGATAATAATATTCTTGTACTTCGTGGTGGCAATATAGATAGCAAAAGTGAAAAATTGATTTTTACAGATAATATATATGTTGATAATAGTATTCCAAATAGTAATCAATATTTACATGTTGGTGACTCATTGATTGTTGCTTCTTCAGGAACAAAAACATCAGTTGGAAAATCTGCTTTTATTGATGAAATAGATAGTAACGTTTCCTTTGGAGGATTTATGATGGTTGTTAGACCATATTCAGAAATTATTAATCCGAAGTATTTGTCATATAATATAAAAGTTTATAGGAATAAAATTATTAATAATACAAATGGATATATTAGTAATATTACTAATTCAATATTGAATAATTTATTAATTCCATTGCCACCGATAGAAGAACAACAAAGAATAGTAGATAAAATAGAAGAATTATTTGCAAAATTGGATGAAATAAAACCAATTGAAGAAGAATTAAAATTAATTAAAAGTACTTTTCCTAGCGATATGAGAAAATCAATATTATGTCAGGCATTTTGTGGTAATTTACTAGAAAACAATGTAGATTTAGATGATGTTTCAAAATTAGAACTATTGGTAAAAAAATCTAATAAAAAATATGAGAAAATTTATAGTGATGATTTACCTTCATCTTGGAAAAGATTTAAATTTAAAGACATTTTTGATATTGTAAATGGATTCACTCCACTTAGAAGTAATGACGAATTTTGGAATAAAAAAGAAATACCATGGTTTACAATTGAAGATATAAATTTACAAGGGAGAACAATAAATCATACAAAACAATTTATAACAAAAAAAGCTTTAGGGAAAAGTTCAAAGAGATTGTTGCCCCCTGATACTGTTTTATTGTGTTGTACTGCATCAGTAGGAGAATATGCTATTACAAATATTCCATTAACAACTAATCAACAATTTAATGGTCTCATTATTAAGGATGAATTAAAAAAATATATTTTGCCAATGTATTTGTATGAGTTTGTAAAAACTTTAAAGCCAAAGTTACTTTCTAAATCTGGAAAAACAACTTTTAATTTTTTATCAACAAAAAAACTTTCTGAATTTGAAATTCCTATTCCTCCTCTTGAAGAGCAACAAAGAATAGTAGATAAAATAGAACAATTATTACCATTATGCGATGATATTGAAAAATTAATAAGTGAATAATAAAAGAAGTAGTATTTTTAATGGATAATAGCTACTTCTTTTTTCTTCCTAATAAATCATCTATAGATATATCTTTATAAATCTTATGCATATTATATAAAAAGTTAAGTGGCATCAAATATCTAGCATTTTCATAATGAGCATAACTAGATTGACTAGTATTAATTACATCTGCTATTTGTTGTTGTGTTTTACCATATTGTTTTCTCAATCTTTTTAGATTATTAGCAAGTATATCTAAATCTATTTCCAACTCTTTATATTCTATATTTTTATCAGTTAAACCTAATAGATAATCTAAACTATAATTGTATTTATTAGCATACTTAATTAATTGTTTTAAAGGTATAGTATCTTTACCAGTTTCCCATCCTGATATAGTAGAATATGTCACTCCAAATAAATCTATTAAATCAACTTGTTTTAAATCTAACCATTCTCTGGTTTCTCTTAATCTTTGTACTTTCACCATAATCACCTAATATAATTTTCCCATTTAATTGGGGTATATTCATAAATCTTGGGGAAATAGACTGAAAACATGATATAATGGTTATAGCAGTATCAAATTCTTTTAATGGAAGGGTGATTTATGTTGAAAAAAGAATTTAAAAGTTTAGAAGAACGGAAGGAGATTATTTGCAAGTTAGCACTTGAACAATATGATATAGGTGCTTTAATTTATAAGTATGTTAAAGAAGGTAGTTTAGATCATATAATAAGTAAAATAACTGATATTAAAACTAAAACAATTAAAACTAGTTTTGTACCTAAAGGTTATTTAACTGGTGAAGAGCAATTTGTTGATGTATTATGTCAATTTATAACTAGATTTAATCATTACTTTGCTCCAATTGAGCATAAAGGAATGGTTATTCAAGAAATATTAGAATCGCAAGTACCAAAGTTTTTATTATGTAAAAATTATGTCGGAGATAATAATTTTATTCCTTATTATCAATTTAATATGAAACAATGTATAGTAAATAATTTTTATAACAATATAAAAGTTGTATATGATACTTATTCAGAGTTCTTTGAATATTTTGGTATCACTAAAAATATGAATTTAAAGAATGAAAAAACAGTAGACTTATTATTTGATTTATTACATGAAATGGTTTGGTGTAATTATGATGAATATGGTATATTCAATTTATTTAGTGATTATGAAACAATGATTAAAGAAAATGATAATGAAGAATATAAAGATGCACTTTTAGGTAATTCATTATTACACTGGAATATATTAATAAAGAATTATGTAGATAGAGTAAAAAGTGTTAGAGTATTATTAGATAAAAGAGTAGATAGTATTATAACTAAAAACGAATGGTTTAGTTATTATGATTTATTAGGTTTATTAAAGATGAATAAGAATCCTAAAGAAATATATTTAAAACTTTGTGATAAAGAAGTTAAGTATGCATTTGATAAAGAAAACGGATATTTAATAGTTAATGATAAAGATATATCAAATAATCATCAAAAGTATTTAATAGATTGTTTTTTAGATCATAACTGTTTAGAAAATAATTTGAGAATAAAGTAAAGTTTTAATTAACTTTTCTTTTTTTTCTGCAATTTTTTTATAATTTCGACATTCCTCGACAATTTTTTTAAGAATAATGTTTTATAATGTCCGTAGTAATACCATAAGTACTGGTAATAAGGTATCAGCAATAAATTTAAAGGAGTGAAGCATTAAAATTATCAGTAAATAATAGTTTGTAGTATTTGTCTATTTATATAGGTATTACAAAAGGTGATGCCTATGGACAAAGAAAGAATTATAATTTGGAAACTTGGATTCTTTTATCGAAAAATATATAAAGTAAAAGTTTCTTTTGAGTGTGTAGCCGATTTTTGTTCCACAAAACGTGGGGTGAAAGTCGGCTTTTTTTGTTGCCTGAATATTAGAGGACCACCTCTTATCAATTTGAATAAAAATTCGGATTGATAGGAGGAAGAAAATGAATAATCCAAAAAGAAATAAGGATAAATATAATCCTTATACTATAGAAATAAAAGAAGAAAAATATTATGTATCATTTAAAGATAGTAATAATGTCTTACAAGAAATATCTATTACTAAAGAAGTATATGATGCTTTTGATAAGTTTGAATTAGAAGATATATCTCAAATACATAAGATTAGAAAACATATAGAGCATAATGAAGTATATGAAGAAACTTTATATCAAAGAAGTGCGATTGATTCTATATCTGTAGAAGATGAAGTTAGTACAAAGATTATAAATGAAGAATTAAAAAAAGCCATTAATTCTTTAGATGAGATTCAAAAAAGAAGAATAATAAAATACTACTTTTATGACAAAACTTATGAAGAAATTGCTAAGGAAGAAGGTATAAGTACTAAAAATGTATGGAAATCAATAAATATTGCACTAGACAAAATTAAAAAAAATTTAAAAATTTAAAATTTTAGGGGTAAAAAAATGCTTTCAAAGTGCCAAACAAGTGAGAGGGATAAATTTTATCTTTTCTCACTTGTTCTTTGAAAATTTAATTGCATTTACTAAATACGTTCCTATTATGGTTTGAAAAGACCAGCACGTTAGTAGATTCGCTTGCGACAAAAATCTGACTATAAAAAGATAGTAGTTCTATCTTTTGCGATAACAAATAATAGGTATAATGATACTCCTGCTTAGCCACAACCTCAAGTAATGGGAGCAGTTCTGTGAGAACCACAGAAGAGCATAGACTCGTGGAATTGATTAACTATCAATCGTTTAGTAATAATCCCTGTTGAGGGTAGTAGGTAAAATATCAACATATTAAAAAAAGAAAGGATAGGGAAATGAAAGAAAAAGAGTTTGAAGTAAGTTTAAAAATTATAAAAGAAATAAAAATAAATGTACAATCTAATTCATATAAAGAAGCACTTAAAAGTGTTGAAGATATAGTACTAAAAAGTGATTATGAGAAATTGTTTACCAAAGAAGATACAAGAAATTATGTAAAAGTAAACTTAGTTAAAAAGAAACCTTTATTTTGCAATAGAAGATGGTTTGTGTTTTTAAAAAAATGATGGTAACATCATGATGAGGTGAATTACTTATGAAAAAATTTATTTTACCAGTTATATTTTTATTAATAATTGTATCTGGTATATCCTGTTTTATATTCTTATCTAATGACAAACAAGTAGAAAAAGAAACTAAAGAAAAAGTTTTAGAAGAAAAAATAAATGAAGAAGATAATACTGTTTCTGAATCTACTGTTGTCAGTGATGAAGTAGAAGAACCTGATAGTGATAATAGTTCTTCTAATGAAGTTGTTTCAGAAGTTAAAAAAGAAGATATTGTGTCTGATAATACTATTAAAGAATCTTCAACTAAAGAAAGTATAAAGCAAGTTGAAGAACCAAAACAAACAACTTCTAAAACAGCATGGGAAGAACTTGGAATGAGTGAAGAAGATTATTATAATAAGCCTATGTGGAGTTGGGCTAGAATAGATTTTTCTATTAATGAATATAAAACGGAAAACAAAACTAAGGAAGCATGTGAGTCTAAGGGTAATGAATATTTTGAACAAGGTTTAGGATATTCTTGTACTAGCATTTATAGTAATGCAGGTACTTACTTAGGTGAAATGTTAAAAACATTTTGACATCTTAATAGGTGTCTTTTTTTGTGAAGGAGGGATAACAATTGAAAAGAAAAATTCTTAAATACACTTTAGCAGGTGTATTTTTATTTATGGCTTTTTTAGGTATTAAAGAAGTTCATGCAGAAGTTTATTCTGGAAATGCTATATGGCCATCAGAATATATTTCAAATATTTATATTAGAAAATATAGATCAGATGGCTATATTAAATATCAACAAGCAAGATTCATAAGAAGAAGTGAAGATAATGCTTTTGTATATTGTTTGCAACCATTTGTAGATATTGACAATAATTTACCATATTACAATATTGCTAGAAGTGATTATGCCAGTGTATTAAATATAACTGAAGCACAGTGGGATAGAATAGCACTACTAGCATATTATGGATATCAATATAATGAAAATGGATATGATCATTCAAATAATAAATGGTATGCTATTACTCAAGTTATGATATGGAGAACTATTGAACCTAGTAATAAGTTTGTATTTACTGATACTTTAAACGGTACAGATTTACCAAATAAATTTGCTAGTGAGATAGCAGAAATGGAATCACTTGTAAGTAGTCATTATACAAGACCTAACTTTAATACTACAGATTTAACTTTACCATTAGGTCAGTCTATAACATTAACTGATTCAAATGGAGTACTTAAATATTTTAAAGTATCATCAACAGAAAATGTTGAGGCTAAAATAGATGGTAATAATTTAATACTTAAAGCAACAGGCATAGGTAAAGCAAAAGTAAACTTAGTTAAAAATGCTACAAAACATTCAGCACCACCAATAGTTTATTATAAAAATGGTTCTCAAAATGTTATGAGATTAGGATATTATGATCCATTACCAGCACTTTTTAATTTAAATGTAATTGGTGGAAGAGTAGAAATAAATAAAATGGATAGTGATACTAAAGAAAGTATTCCTCAAGGAAGTGCTACTTTAGAAGGTGCTATTTATGGTATTTATAATACTAGTAATGAAAAAATTGGTGAGTTAAAAACAGATTCAAATGGTTATGCTATTAGTGATTATCTACCTAGTTTAGGAGAGTTTTATTTAAAAGAAATTACTCCAAGTAAAGGTTATACACTAGATAAAAATAAATATTCATTTGTATTAAGTGAGAATGTTTTACTTGAAAGTTTAGATGTATATGAAAAGGTTAAAGAAACAGACCTTACTTTATTTAAAGTATTTGCTAATTCAAAAACTGGTATACTTACACCAGAAACAAATGTCACTTTTGAAATCTATTTAAATAATTGTAATACTAAACTAAAAAGTAATGATAATAGTTGTTATGTTAATGAAATAACTACTGATAAGAATGGTTATGCTGAAATTAAACTACCTTATGGTACTTATACATTTAAGCAAACAACAAGTACTCCAAATTATGAGAAAGTAGATGACTTTCAAGTAGTAGTAGATGATAATACTGAATCTAATACTTATAAACTTATATCTAATGCTGAAATAACAGCTAAGTTAAAAGTTATTAAAGTAGATAAAGAAACTGGAGAAGTTATTCCAAGAAGTGGTATAACATTTAAAATAAAATCTTCTTTATCAAATGAATATGTATGTCAAACAGTGACATATCCAAAAGCAGAAACATTATGTGAATTCAAAACTGATGATAATGGTGTTTTAATAACTCCATATCCTTTAGTATCAGGTAAATATAAATTAGAAGAAGTAGATCAAGTAATTGATGGTTATTTATGGAATAAAGAATCACTAGAATTTGAAATAGGAGAAAATTCTAATTTGATAACTGATAATAAGTATGGAGTATTATTTGAAACTAAGTTTGAAAATCAAGCAGTTAAAGGTAAGATAGAAATTAATAAAAAAGGTGAAGAACTTGTTATTAATGATAATAAATATTCTTATGAAAAAATACCACTAGATAATGTTAAATATGGTTTATATGATGAAGAACATAACTTAATTACTGAAGTTATTACTGATGAAAATGGATATGCTGAAATATCTAATTTAAAACTAGGTAAGTATATTTTAAAGGAACTTGAAACTAATGGTAATCATGTAATTGATTCTAAAGAGTATGAAGTAGAATTAAAATATAAAGACCAATATACAGCAGTTATAACAAAAAGTTTTGATTTTAAGAATATATTATCTAAAGGTAAATTAGAGTTTACTAAACTAGACTTTACTACATCAGAAACTATACCTAATACTAAAATAGAATTATATTTAAATGATAATGAAGAAAAACTTATTGGTGAATACATAACTGATAAGGATGGTAAAGTTGTAATTGATGATTTACCAGCAGGTCATAAGTATTATATTTTAGAAAAAGAAGCTCCAGAAGGATATATTTTAAATGAAGAAAAAATAGAATTTGAAATAAAAGAAAATGGAGAAATAGTTAAATCTGAAATGACTAATACTAAAATTAAATCTAAACTAGTAATTAATAAAGTGGATGATGAAAATAAATCATTATCAGGAGTGGTTATTGGTATTTATGATTTAGAAGATAACTTAATCGGAGAATATACTACTAATGAAGAAGGTATTATTGAAGTAGAACTTGAATATGGAAGTTATTACTATAAAGAAATATCTACTTTAGAAAATTATATTTTAAATAATGATAAGAATTATTTTGAAGTTAAAAATGATGGTGAAGTAATTAATTCAACTTTAGTTAATGCTAAAGAAGAAGTAGAAGTACCTAATACTAATTTAAATAAAAACTATTCTAAGTATATTATTTCATTCTCACTTGGATTAGTTGGAATAGGATTATTAATCTATGAAAAAAAGAAAAGAAAATAAGATTATAATTCTAATTGGATTATTACTTATTACTTCATCAATTATGTTCTCTGTTTATGATATTTATAAAAATACTAAAAAAGAAGTACAAGAAGTTAAGATGGTAGAAAACTTTTTTGAAGAAGAACCTCAAGAAGAAGTTAAGGAAGAAGTAAAAGAGGAAGAAACAAATAATTCTTCCTCACCATCTTATAATTATATTGCTATACTTGAAATACCTAGTATTAACTTAAAAAGAGGTATAGTAGACTTTAATAGCAAGTATAATAATGTTAAATATAATATTCAAATAATAGAACACTCCCAAATGCCTAATGTAGAAAATAGTAATTTAATACTAGCAGGACATAATGGTACAAGTAGTGTTTCTTTTTTTAAAGATTTATATAAGTTAAAAGAAGATTCCTTAATATATCTTTATTATGATGGATATAAATATATTTATAAATTAAATAATTACTATGATACAGATAAAGATGGTAAAGTAGAAATAATAAGAAATAGATATAAGACTACTATTACTTTAATTACTTGTAAAAAAGGTACTAAAGATAAACAAACTGTCTTTATAGGATATTTAGTTGATAAGGTGGAGTTTTAGTGTATGAGAAATATTCTAAGATTCCATTATCAATTAAAAACAACACGAAGTTAAGTAGTAATGCTAAGTTATTATATGGTGATATTCAATTACTCTGTTATAAGAATGGTTATTGCTATGCATCTAATAAGCATTTAGGAAATATGATTTCTGTCACAGAAAGAACTGTTAGTAGATTACTTGCAGAATTAGAAGCAAATAATTGTATTAAAATGGAGTATTATCGAAAAGAAAGAAAGATTTATATAATGTATCTAGATGATGATTTAGACCATCTATGATAGACAAAAATTTCCATCCACGATGGACAAAATCATCCATCAATGATGGACAAAAATGTCTACATAATATAATAAGATAATATAATAAATTAATATAACAAGAATATAAATTTAAAATAATTTAAATATTTAAAATAATTTAAAAGAAGGGAATGATATGATTATAGATGTAAATGAAATAATTATTTCTGGTGTTATTAATAACATCACTGATAATAATAATGAATATATTAAATTTGGTTTAACAACATCTAAATTTAATAATTCTAAAACTTATTCTAGTTTAAATATTAAAAGAGATCTTTATACAAAGTATAAGGATTTTTTTGTTAAAGGTAATAAGGTTTATGTTAAAGGTTATTTAAACTCCTATAGTGGTAATAATGGAATACATAACTTTATTACAGTGACTAATATATCTGATGACTATAATACTTTAATTCAAGGAAGAAAAGGACCTAGAATAAGATATGATCCAGATGGTGTTATGGTATGGAATGGTAAAAGATGTGAATCAAAAGAACCAACAGATGAAGAAAGATTAGAAATGGAAGAATTACTAAAAGAATTTAGAGGTGATGAAGAAGATGGGCTATCGCTCTGATGTTAGAATTATTACCAGTAAAAAAGGTTTTAATGAATTAAATAAATATGTAAAAGAATATTTAAAAAATTTAAATCATGAAGATTATAACTTATTAGATGATTTAAAATTTAAAGCAGAAAATGACTATTCTGTTTATTTTGGTTGGAACTGGGTCAAATGGTATCAAGGTTATGAAAGTGTAGATGCTATTGAATCTGGTTTACAGCATTTAAAAGATAAAGATATGTCATTTAGATTTGCTAGAATTGGTGAAAGCTATGATGACTATGAAGAAGATAGTTATGAAAGTGAAAATGAAGAAGAACAGGATTTAGATTATCCATCAATGTTAAGAGAATTTGATGATTCTTATGTAATAGCAGAAATGGATAAAATAAACTCTGTTAAAGAATATGAGTGTGATGAAATATGAAAGGAGGTGATTTAAGTGCAGAGAAAACTTAGAGCATTATTAGTTAAAGAAAATGAATTACCAGTTGAGGTTGAAATACCTAATACTTTATCATCATTACAAAAACAAGTTGATGGCTTAATAGAATATTATTATATGCCTGATATAGAAGATGCAGTAATCATTTGTAATGAAGAAAGTAAAATTAACGGTATGGGACCAAATAGAGAGGTTGGAAGAGATATAATCTTCGGACCTTTTTTAATTGTTGGTGATGATCCTGAACTAGGTGAAAGTCGTTCTTTAACTGATGATCAAGTATCTAAGTTTAAAGATATGTTTAATGAAGAGTCTATTGAAAAGACTTATTTAAAAATTACTAAAATAAAACTAGGTATTCATGATGAATACGAAATGTAAGAAAGGAATAGGTGATATTATAGTGAATAATTATTTTTGTGTAGGAAGGCTTGTAGGTGATCCTGAAGTAAAAGAATTTGAAGATGGTAAGAAAGTTACTAATATAACAATTGCTGTTCCAAGAAGTTATAAAAATGCCGATGGAGAATATGAAACAGATTTTATTGATTGCACAATCTGGAATAATGTAGCACAATCAACTTCTGAATATTGTAAAAAAGGCGATATGATTGGAATTAAAGGAAGACTTGAAACTAGTATCTATGAAAAAGATAATGGTGAGAAAGTTAAAA
>CAVBMP010000069.1:0-10208 GCA_963596555.1 Bacteroides helcogenes | reverse complement strand
GTTCATATACTATATTATTATTTATTTAAGTGGATTAATAATAGGTTTTACAAGAAATGTTTATAGTTTAAATATATTAAGTATTTTAAAAAATGTATTACCTGTTGTCTTATCTATAACTTTAATTGAAGTATTAAGATATATTATAAATAGTCAAATTAAAGATAGTAAATGGTTGTTGTTTTTTTCAGCAATTGTATTTACTTTACTTGATTCTGCTTTAATAATAAAAGCAACTAATTTTACAAATTTTTATAAAGTTTTAAATGCTTTGGGTTTATTTATTTTACCAAATTTGAGTAAATCTATATTATTGACATATCTATCTATTAAATCAAGTTATAAACCATGTTTGATATATAGATATTTAATGGAAATACCTAAATATATATTACCTATTATTCCAAATTTTGGTAATTACTTAGAATCTGTTTTATATATTTTAATTCCTATGTTAATATTTATATCTACGTTTAATATTTTTGATAAGTTAAAACATAGAAAAATAGTTTTTAAAAAAAGAAACAATATAGAAAAATATATTTATATATGTCTAAGTACGTTTTTAATATTATTAATTTGTACGTCTAGTGGATTGTTTAAATATAGAACTTTTGTAATAGCAACTGGATCAATGACACCTAATATTAATAAAGGTGATATGGTTGTTATAGAGAAGCTTAGTGATGATGAGAAAAATAAACTTAAAGAAGGCGACATAATAGCATTCAATATGGATAATAAAGTTGTTGTACATAGAATTATTAAAAAATATAATACATCTAAGGGAGTTTTTTATAATACTAAAGGGGATAATAATAATTCTCCTGATGGGTATTTATTAGATATAGATAATATTGTAGGATTAGAAAAATTTAAAATCAGATATATTGGATATCCTACAGTAGCAATATATGATCGTATTAAAGGAGATTAAAATGAAAAAGAGTGATTTAACTAAAAATAATTATAAATTTTCAAGTAAAAAGTATTCAATTGTATTATATTCATGTTTAATTCTATTACTTACATGTTTTACTGTTATATTTTATATGCAGACATTTGTCTTTAAGTCTAAGTCTTCATTTATGTATAAAGAAAAAAGTACAGTGGATTATACGGTTAATTTGAAGGATAACGATTATTATGATAAGAAAACATTACCATCTGGTATGAATTATATTGCTAATTTAATCAAGAACATTAATGTTGTCTTTGATTATAACTTTATAACTAGTGAAGAATTGAAATACAAAACTACTTATAGTGTTGATGCGATAACTAGGGTATATGATGATACTGATAAAAAAGAAGTATTATATGAAAAAAAGGAACGTTTAGTTGATGAAAAAACTATTAATAAAAGTAATTTGATGCATAACGATTTTAGTCAGAAAATAGATATAGATTATCAACATTTTAATGATTTTGTTAAGTCATTTAAATCATCTTATGCTTTAACATCAAGTAGCGATTTAACTATAATATTAAATGTAGAGACACATGCTCAAAGCGATAAATTTACTAATAAAATAGATTTGAATAGTTCATCATCTTTGACTATTCCTCTAACTGAACAGACGTTAAATATAAAAATTGATAGTAATGATATTAATAATTTCAATACAATATATGAAGATAGAGGAATTAAAGACTTAAATATCAAGTACCTAATTGGATTTATATTATCTGCATTACTTGATTTGTATTTTATAGTTTCATTATTTAGAACAGTTTATTTATTTATGAAAGAAAGATCTAAATATGATATTACATTAAAAAAATTATTAAAAGATTATGATAGCATTATAGGAAACGTACAAAATTCTATAGATGAAAAAGGTTATAAAGTATTGAATATGTTGTCATTTGAAGAGTTAAGAGATATACATGATAATTTAGGAACTCCTATAATTTATAATGAAATAAAACCACATAAATTATCTGAGTTTATTATTATTCATGATAGTATAATTTATAAATACACACTTGATGAGAAGGATGTTTGTAATGGAGGATCTCATGGTAAGGAAAGAAAAAACAAATAAACATAGAATTTTTTCTTTAGTATTTGTATTTTTAACAATATCTATTCTTTGTCTAACCATAGGTTTTTCTGCATATTCTACATCACTTGCGATTAATGGAAAAGCATTAGTAAGACCTATTAAGGAATCTAGAATAACTGATATGAAAATTTCTAAAGTTACTAATAATGCAGTTGTTTCTTCTTTTGATTATACTGCTTATAGTATAGTTAGTGACATTACGTTAGATAACTATAATTCAACTGTTACTTATAATATAACATTGACTAATTTGTCATCTGAAAATTTAGTAATTACTAAAGTTAATAATCAAGTTTATAGTAATTCAAATATAGAGTATACTTTTGATGACATTGAAATAAATAAAACAAAAATAAAACCAGCGAGTCAGTATACTTTTAAGGTAACATTTAAGTATAAAATGAAGAATATTACTGATAAAAATTTAAAATGTATATTAGTTTTCAATTATAAGAAGGTTCCTGAATATACCTTAAAAATCAAATCAATTGATGGAAGTAATATTAAAGTAGTGGCAAATTCTGATGAGTATAATGCACTAAATGAGTTTGAGAAAGTATTTGATGAAAATACTAAAGTTAAAGTATTAATTCAAAAAGATGGATTTTATGATAAAGAACATGAATTTGTTATGAATAAAGATATTAATGAAAATTTTGAATTAATAGAAAAGAAAAAATATACATTAAAAATCGAGCCTAATCCTTCTGATGCAATAGTTACTATATACAAGAACAATAGTGTTTTAAAAACTGGTATTGGAATACAAGAAGTGACAGTATTAGATGAAGATGAATTAAAATACACAGTTTCAAAATATGGATATAATGAAATAAATGATACAGTTAAAATAGGAAAGGATGAAAATATTCAAATAAATCTTACTAAAATTGAAGAAAAGACTATTGATGGTGATGAATAATAGTCTTTTTATGTAAAGTAAAGTGCATAATTATATTAAAAGAATAGACAGTGTGCTATAATTAATATGGTGAATGACATGAAGTTTAATTATAAAAACAGTAATGTGAATTATGAATATTATAATAACAATTCTAAAATAAGTTTGATTTTTTTACATGGTTGGGGGCAAAATATTCAAATGATGATGCCTATTGCAAAGCCTTTTATAAAAAAATATAACTGTCTAATTATAGATTTACCTGGTTTTGGTGATAGTGAGGAACCTAAAGATATATATACTGTATATGATTATGCAGAAATGGTTAACAAGATATTAACAAAAGAAAAGATAAAGAATCCTATTTTAATTGGTCATTCTTTTGGTGGAAAAATATCTTTAGTTTATGCCACTAAGTATAAAACTGAAAAGTTGGTTTTATTGGCAAGCCCATACAAGAAGAAAATTAAAAAAGAAAGTTTTAAATTAAAAGTATTAAAATTTGCTAAAAAAGTACCAGTGGTAAATAAATTAGAAGGTTTTGCTAAAAAACATATAGGTTCAACTGATTATAGAAATGCAAGTGAAGTTATGAGAAAAATCTTAGTAGAGCATGTAAATATTGATATAAGTGATGAAGTTAAAAAGATTAAATGTCCAACATTAATAATATGGGGAACATTAGATAAAGAAGCATCATTAGAAGATGGCAAAGAATTGGAAAAATTAATTCCTAATTCAGGACTTGTTATATATGAAGGATGTACACATTATGCATATTTAGAAAGACTTAATCAAACAATAAATGTGCTTAGAAGTTTTATAGAGAGTGGTGAATAAAGATGAAGACATATTTTATATTATCATTAATACCTTATTTTATTTATATAATTTATAAGAGTAAAAAGGCAATGCATATGCTTCAACAAAATTGGTATAATGATGGGAATAGATATTTTAAATGGATATTAGATAATATAAGTAAAGTATTTGTGACATTTGATGTTTTATTTGTTTGTTTTGTTTTATTCAAATTAATAAGTTTTAATGCAGCAGTAATTATATTTTCTTTATTTTACATAATTGCATTAGTTATTAATAATAACAAATTAAAGAGAGAACAAACTAAAAAACCTTTAGTTATCACTAAAAGAATAAAAAGATTATATGTAACTTTAATGATATTGTATTTAATAGCGGTAATACCTATTTTATGTGATTTTGTAGATACAAGAATTTATGGTTATTATATTTATATTGGATTATTAGTTTACTTTAACTATTTCATGGTTCTTCTTGCTAATATCATAAATAAACCTATAGAAAAATTAGTATTTTTACATTATAAAAAGGTTGCTAGAAATAAGATTATGTCTATGCCTAATTTGAAAAAAATAGGTATAACTGGAAGTTATGGTAAAACTAGTACAAAGAATGCATTAAATGATATATTAAATGTTAAATATAATTCTTTCGCAACACCTAAGAGTTTTAATACAATGTATGGGCTTTTTAACGCAATTAATAATTATATGGATAAATTTAGTGAAGTATTTATTGCTGAAATGGGTGCTTTTAAAAGAGGAGAAATAAAAGAAAAAGCGGAGTTTGTAAAACCTAAATATGCTATTTTAACAACAATAGGTACTGCTCATTTAGAAAGTTTTAAAACTCGTGAAAATATTCAAAAAGCAAAATTTGAATTGATAGATTCATTACCATCTGATGGTCTTGCAGTATTAAATAAAGATGATGAATATCAAACAAGTTATAAAATTAAAAGTAAATGTAATGTTAAATGGGTTTCTACAAAAGATAAAGAATCTGATTTATATATAAATAAAATTAAGGTAACTAATAATGGAACTAAATTTACTTGTAAGTTTAAAGACATAAAGAAAGAGTATGAATTTGAAACTAAATTACTTGGTATTGCTAATATATATAATATTTCTGAAGCGATTCTTCTTGCATATAACTTAGGAATGGATATTGAACAAATACAAATAGGTGTTAAGAGAATTAAGACTATAGAACATAGATTAGAACTTAAAAAGTTTGGAAATATTAATATTATTGATGATGCCTATAATTCTAATCCTGTTGGATCTAAAATGGCAGTGGATGTTTTAGGTTTAATGGATGGTAAAAAAATAATAGTAACTCCAGGTATGATAGAACTTGGTAGTGAAGAATATAGTGCTAATATGGAGTTTGGTCGTCATATTGCATCTGTATGTGATGAGGTTATTCTTATTGGTGAACATCAAACAAAACCAATATTAGATGGACTTCATAAAGAAAAGTATAGTGATAAGAAAATTCATATTTTAAATGATGTAAAAGAAGCATTTCCACTTATGAGAAAATTAAGTGATGGAAATACATATGTGTTACTTGAAAATGATTTACCTGATATATTTAATGAGTAGGAGGAAGTATTATGAAAATAAAAGTTGGTGTAATTTTTGGAGGACAAACAGTAGAGCATGAAGTAAGTATTATTTCTGCAATTCAAGCAATGGAGAATTTAAATAAAGATAAGTATGAAATAATTCCTATTTATATTGCTAAGAATAAAATATGGTATACTGGTCATCCTTTAATGGAAGTGGAATTTTATAAGGATTTTGAAAATAATAAGAAATATGTTTCAAAAGTAAATTTATATAAAACAGAGAAAGGATTCTTTTTACAAAAAACAACTGGTTTGTTTAGAAAGAATGTAACTGATGTTGATATAATTCTTCCGGTTGTACATGGAAATAATATTGAAGATGGTACTTTAGCAGGACTATTAGAAACAATTGGAATACCATATGTTGGTTCACATGTAATCGGAAGTGCGATTGGTCAAGATAAGGTAATTATGAAACAAGTTATGGCAAGCGCAGGGATCCCAATTGTTGATTATACGTGGTTTTTTGATAATGAATATGTTGAAGATAAATCTAGTATAATAAACAATATTAAGAAACTAGGTTATCCAGTTGTTGTAAAACCTGCTACTTTAGGAAGCAGTGTAGGTATAACATACGTTAAAAGTGAAAAAGATTTAGAAAGTGCTATAGATGAAGCAATTTCTTATGATAATAAAATTGTTGTTGAAAAAGCAGTTGATAATTTGATTGAGGTAAACTCAAGTGTACTTGGCAATTATGAATTTCAACGTGTTACCCCATTAGAAGAGGTTATGGGACTTGATGAAATATTAAGTTATAATGATAAATATTTAAGTGGTTCTAAGGGAAGCAAAACATCATCTAAAGGTATGGCATCTACTAATAGAATTATACCTGCTAGAATATCTAAAAAATTAACTGATGATATTAGTGAAACTTCTAAAAAAGTTTTCAAACTATTTAATTTAAGCGGAGTTTGTAGAATTGATTATTTAATAGATTCTAAAACCAAAAAATTCTATGTAAATGAACCAAATACATGTCCAGGAAGCTTGTCATTCTATTTATGGAAAGAAGCAGGACTAAAATATTCTGAATTATTAGATGAAATGATTTCTATTGCTATTAAGGAATACAAAAATAAACAAAAGAAAACAATGTCTTTTGAATCAAATATCTTAGAAGGATTTAATGGTTCTAAAGGTTGTAAAGGACTTAAAGGATTAAAGAGTTAGTCCTTTTTTTATTTGTTAAAAATGATTTGAACATTGCCTTTTTTATTACTGTTATTTAATAAATCATGTTCTTTTAACATTCTTTTAACTTGTTTTGATACACCATGATTACCATCAATTAATGTAGCGTTAGGAAATATGTTTTTTATGAATTTTTTTGCATATGGATAGTGTGTACATCCAAGAACTATTGAATCTATATCTTTGTCTTTATAAGGTGTTAATAATTCATTAACTTTAATTTCTACTTCTTTTTCTGTTTTGAATTCAATAGTGTCAGCAAGACCTTCACATGGTAGTAAATAAACATTTTGATTATCTTTTATATTATTATCAACTAATTGATGCATTCTTTCTGTATTTATAGTACCAGGAGTTGCCATAACGATAGTATTTTTAAAATTTTTATCGCATGCTACTTTAATAGCAGGTTCTGTTCCTACAAAGATAACATTTTTATATTTTTCTCTTAACATATTAATACATCTTGTAGTAGCGGTATTACAAGCAATTACAATTAATTTTACATTTCTTTTTAATAGTTTATCTACAATATCACATACTATTTTAAATAATTCATTTAAGGATTTGTTTCCGTATGGATTATTTTTTGAGTCTGCATAGTATATAAAATTTTCATTAGGTAATATTTTTTTTAATTCATTTAATATAGTGATTCCACCAATTCCTGAATCAAATACACCGATTTCATTTTTATTCATAAAAAACCTCTCTTACTAATTATATCATAATATTATGTCTATAATTGTAATAAATATTTATTTTACAATATATAAATGTTACAATAATAGTAATAGTGATTTAAAAAATTAATAAATTTAATTAGGAGAAATTATGGAGAATATAGTTAATACAATAATAGATTCATTTGGTGGATTACTTTCACTTAAGTATGGAAAAGAATTATTAGTTTTTATAATATCAATATTACCAATATTAGAGTTAAGAGGTGGAATATTAGCGGCATCATTAATTGGACTTAATCCTCTTAATGGTTATATTGCTGCGATAATTGGTAATACTATACCAGTTCCTTTAATATTGTTATTTATTTCTAAAATATTAAAATGGATGGAAACTAGTAAAGTAAATCTATTTAAGAAAATATCTAAATGGTTAAATAATAAAGTTGATAAGAATAAAGATAAGATAGAAAAATATGGTTATTTAGGATTAGTATTATTTGTAGGTATACCACTTCCTGGAACTGGTGCGTGGACAGGTTGTTTAATAGCGGCAGTTCTTGAAATGAATAAAAGAAAATCATTTGTAGCAATAATGCTTGGAATTATTATGGCAAGTATAATTATGATGCTTTTATCATATGGAATAATAGGAAATCTATTAAAATAAAAACAGTTATTTCAACTGTTTAAATATATTACCTAGCGAATCATTTATAACTAGAGAGGCAATATCACAATATTTGGTATTGCTTCTATTTAATATTACTAAATATTTTCCTTTAAAATATCTGATTAAACTACTTGCTGGTTCTACAAGAAGAGAAGTACCTGCGACTATAAGCATGTCAGAGTTGCTTATTAAATCTATTGATGTGTTTAATGTATTATTATCAAGCATTTCACCATATAACACTACGTCTGGTTTTATTATCCCACCGCAGTCACACTTTGGAATATTTTTACTTTCAAATACATATTTTGCATCAAAAAACTTTTTACATTTTATACAATGGTTACTATAAATAGTGCCATGTAATTCATAAACTTTTTTATTTCCTGCTTTTGTGTGCAATCCATCAATATTTTGAGTTATTATACCAATTAATTTACCATTTTTTTCTAATTTTGCTAAATATTTATGAACGATATTTGGTTCATTATTTAAACAATTTAGTTTATCTTTATAAAATTTATAAAATTCTTCTGTGTTTTGGTAAAAAAAAGTACTACTCAACATTAATTCAGGTGGATATTTATATTTCATATTATAAAGTCCATCTTTACTTCTAAAATCTTTAATACCACTTTCTGTTGAAACTCCTGCTCCCCCAAAAAATACTATTCTATTAGAACTATCAATCATATTTTGCAACTCATCAATTTTTTTCATGACTTAATTATAATATATTTAATCATAAATGTTAATACTTTGTAAAATTTAATTCTTATGATATAATCTACATGGAAGTGATTTTATGAGTATTGCATGTTTAGTTACTATACTTTCTGGTTTATCATTTTTAATTGGATATTTAATAACTATAATATTAAAAAATAATAACAAACTAGTGACATTTTCATTAGGCTTTTCATTTATAGTTATATTTGGATTAATAATATTCGATTTACTTCCAGAATGTTTGGAACTTATTGATAATAAATTTATAATTCTAATATTTGTATTAATTGGAATTATTATACTTAAATTACTTGATTATTTTATTCCTGATCATGATCACGAGTCTAATAAAAAAGATCATATGGAACATATTGGTTTAATATCATTTGTGGCATTATTTATTCACAATATAATAGAGTCAACAGCGATATATACAACTAGTCTTGCAACTCTTAGTATGGGTGTTATTATGGCGATAGGTGTTTCTTTTCATAATATACCACTTGGTATACAAATATCTACTATGATTAAGAATAAAAAAGTTAAAGTATTATTAATGATGGGTTTATCATTATCTAGTATAATTGGTATAATTTTGTTAAATATATTTAAAATTACACTTAATAATAGTGTTTTATGTGTATTAATTTCTATAACACTTGGTATGTTGATATATATTGCTCTTTTTGAATTACTATGTGAAGTAAAAGAAAATATTAGGAAAAAGGAGTTACAACTTGGATTAATTAGTGGGGTTATTCTTGTTGTTTTAAGTCAATTATTATGAGAAATAATAAATTAAATATTGTTTATGAAGATAAACATTTGTTGCTTATAAATAAACCTAGTAATATGTTAACTATTAATACTTCTAAAAACGAAAGAAATTTATATAGTGAAGTGTATAATTATTTACATAAGAAGAATCAAAAAGTTTTTATTGTTAATAGGCTTGATAAAGATACTTGTGGTATAGTAGTTTTTGCTAAGAGTGAAAAAACAAAACATATATTACAAGATTCATGGGATAAAGTAACTCGAAAATATATTTCTATTGTTCATGGTACTACTAAAGATAATGGAGTAATAAAATCATATTTAAAAGAAACTAAATCATTATATACGTATAGTTCTAATGATAAAAATGGTAAATATGCGATTACTGAATATAAAAAGATTATGTCTAATAATAAATATACTATGTTAGAAATAACTCTTAAAACCGGTAGAAAAAATCAAATTAGAGTGCATATGAAAGATAATAATACTCCTATAGTTGGTGATAAAAAGTATGGTATTAAAGATAATTTTAAATGTATGTATTTGTTTGCTTATAAAATAAGTTTTAATCATCCGATAACCAAAGAATTAATTAATATAGAATTAGATATTCCTAATAATTATTTTGAACTTATAAAAAAAGAAAATTAGCATTGACTAATTTCAGATTGTTGACAAAGTGGTATATTTAAAAAAATATACTGCTTTTTTAATG
>CAVBMP010000068.1:0-2496 GCA_963596555.1 Bacteroides helcogenes | reverse complement strand
TGTATATGGTCCAAAATACATAGCTTTATCATTTACCTTTTTTCTTGTTATAGTTATTGTTGGGTATTTATCTTTGATACTAATTTTAATATATGGATAAGTTTTATCATCTTTTAGCATTACGTTAAATTTAGGCCTTTTCTCTTTTATATAATTACATTCTAAAACTAACGCCTCAACCTCGTTTTTGGTTACTATATATGAAATATCACGTATCAAAGATACCATTTTCTCAATTCTTTGGGATTTATTATTCTTTTGAAAATATTGCCTTACTCTTTTTCTAAGTGATATAGCTTTACCTACATATATTATTTCACCATTTTCATCTTTCATCATATATATTCCTGGTTTAAATGGTATTTTAGATACCACCTCTTTTACATGATCTGTCATATATCTCACCTTCTTTTTTATATACGAAAAGAGGGCTTTACAAACCCTCTAATTTTTAGATTAATTATTACTCAGCATCAGAAGTCTCATTGTATTTTTCAATGATAACTTTTTGTAACATTTCTCTTGTTTCAGTGTTGATTGGATGAGCAATATCTTTGAATTCTCCGTTTGGAGTTTTTCTGCTTGGCATAGCTATAAATAATCCTTTATCGCTTTCTATTATTTTGATATCATGTACTACGAATACATCATCAATAGTTATAGAAGCTATAGCTTTCATCCTATTTTGAGAAGTTACTTTTCTAACTCTTACGTCAGTTATTTGCATAGTTGAACACCGCCTTCCTTAACTGTTAATTATATTATTGCACAATCTATTTTTAATGTCAATAGTTTATTTACATAAAATGCCAGTTTTTTTACAATTTATTTTATCTTTTAAAATACGCCATTTTTCGACATTCTATTTATATAATATTTTAGTTCTTTTTATATTATACTTTAATTCTTTATCTATATATTCGTTATACCCTGTCATAATACATTCTGGTCTTAAATTCTTCCTTAAGCCACTACAAATAGTAACTTCCAAACTACCATCTAATAAAAAGTCATAATTTATTATTTGAGGTTTTATATCTATTCTTTCCATTCTATTTTTAGTTTTTTTCAATACTAATAAATATTCTTGTTCTAGATATTCTTTCATTTTTTGTTTATACCATAATTTAATCTCTTCTATTTGTTTTTTAGTTTTATCTTTTAATTCATCTTCATCATATACAAAACTGATAAGATATGTTGAGGCATATACTCTAGATATTAAGTTTTCCTCTTCTAATCTTACATACTCACAAGTAAGTATTGTAATTCCACTAGGTAATACTTTATTCATTTGCTTTATAAAATATGGAATATCTAGTTTTTCTTCTAATACTACTTCTAATATTTCTGCTATACTTTCAAAACCAATTGGTAATGGATCAGCAAAGCTAATGTCAGCTTTTAGAATTTTCTTCTCCTTATTATATGATATAGATATACCAGCTCTTGTAAAAGCTTGTTCAAAAATTTTACATATATCAATATGTGATAAAAAAGCTGCTTCTTTAGACTTGCTGTATATAATTCTTAATTTATCCAAATTTCTTTTCTACCTTTCTACTATTTTATTTTTAAATATTCTAATAATTCATTACTAATACGTTCAAAATATTTAAGTGTTTTAGACCTTAAAAAATTTATCATATCACTTGCTTCCTTATATGCTGCTTTATACTGCTCTGAAGTTATAACATTATTATCTAGTGCATCATTTATATCCTTTTCATCTAACAATATAATCTCGCCATCATTTGTAACTGTAATGTCTAAGTACATATCATCATAAAAAACTCTAGAATCTGAATCAATACCATTCATATTAGTAATGTCTATATACCACTGTATCATTTTTTTATTTTCATCATACATAACTGTAATAGTCCAATGTTTATCAATAGGTACTATTTGTACCCATGTATAGCCATCATCTAATATTAGGTATTCCTTGTCTTTTGGTTTTACTTCTAATCTTTTATTTGCTTTCTCAACGTATGTATAGCATATATACCCATTAAATTCATCATTTTCTAATTTTACTGTTTTAGTTTTACTTTTTGATATTCTTATCCAATTACTTCTATCTACAAATTTCCTTTTCATCATTTATTACTCCTATTTTTATAGTTACAAGCAAATTGATTATATCATATGTTTATGTATTTTGCAAGAGCTGAAATAATCCTAATACAGTAGGTAACTGTATTAGGATTACTTTTTAGGTTCCAGAATAATTCCAATTAATAACAAGATTAGTATTAGGTGCAGACCATGGTGAACCTGTTATACTACTATCTGCTTTTTTAATATTTATAGTTGTAAGTGCTGTACAATTTAAAAAAGTTTCAGTACCAATTGTACTTACGGTACTAGGTATTGTTATACTAGTAAGACTAGTACAACTACTAAAAGAATTAACTTCTATTGTTTCTAATCCCTCTGGTAATATTATAGCAGGAAGACTAGTACAATTATTAAATGCACCTCCAGCTAAAG
>CAVBMP010000067.1:0-20116 GCA_963596555.1 Bacteroides helcogenes | reverse complement strand
GCACCCATACTCTTCATTAAACCTTTGAAACCTGCTGCTCCTTCTCCATCACCAGATGAATTAAGACCAAGAACCTTATCAATAAATGAAGGCAATTTTCCAGCAAAGGTAAATAATGAAACAACAATAATTATAAATGCAAATGAACCCATAGTTGACTCCTGTGCAAATCCTATATTAAGTGAATCAAAATTTTGTGCAAACATATTTATTAATGCAGTAATCAAATAGACTACTACTACTCTAGTAAACAATCCCGTATAAACACTGAAATAGGTTTTATAAAAACTTTGAAAAGTTTTACTTTTCATACCACCTTCAATAGTAGTTATGATTGCTATTGGAGCAGTTACTTGTAAAATTATCAATTTGAAAATTCTAATAGCAACTTCAATCGTTAATACCACCAATCTATATACTAGATAAATTCCAACCGCTGTACTTAATAATGGAAACTGATAAACAACGCAACCATAAATATTCAAGTCGCCATCTTCATCGCTTCTGTATATAGCATCAGCAATATTTGTTATTTCAAAAAAATTTACATCATTAGAATCACCATCAAGTATTTTTCCTAACATCAATGTTGCTCTTCCACCTTGTTCGCCATTAACTTTATCTTTCAGAAAACTAAATAAAGTTATGCCAGCAATTTCCTTCCCAAAGTCCTTAGTATCAGCCTCTGTTCCAAATATAAATCTGCCTATTAAGCCCGCTTCGTCTCCCCCATTTTCGCTTTCAACATCAGCTATTTGTTTTAAAACAGTAAACTCATAACCATCTTGATAACCAATTATTAACATTGATAATTCATTAAAAACCGTAAAAATGAATTGATATGATACTAAAAGCACTGAACAAATAACTATATTAATTAAAAGTGCACTGCCGCCTGTAGCTTTATCATTGAATTTTTCTGGAGTAATCATATATTGAATAAAAGACATTCCTAACTTAAACAGTATTAAAACCATTATTAATGCTTCAACCCTATTCACTAATGGTTGAGTCCATGAACTAATAACACTAAAATTTAATTGTGCTACAATTTGAAAAATATTGTAAACATAAACAACCACAGAATATACAATTGCATCCAAAAGTAAAAGAAAATACCAAAGTATATCAATTACTCTATCTATTCTTAATAATGATATAAAAGGTAATATTTGATTTATAATTAACGACATAATATCACTCCAATTCATTCTATTTATACATGAAAATTATATCATAAAAGAAAACTAATTAAAAGAAATTTTCTTATCTTTTAATTAGTTTTTTATTTCATCCAGTTAAAACATGTTAAATCATATCCGAATATATTACCCATAAATGTTAATAATGTCGGTAATAATAATATTAAAACTAAAACTATTGCCATTGTAATACATTTACTTTGTGCCTTCTTTAATGCTTCAGCATCCTTTGCTATTAATGCTGGAATTAATGATATCATTGAATTAACTATTGCTATTATTGCTCCTGCTATACTTAAAACTTCAAGTGCAAATTTTAATATTTTAGTAAGATTTTTTCCTAGCATTTCTTCACATGTTAAATCTTTATCACTTATTCCACCACCTGTAAAACCGGTTTTTAAAAATTCTTGTGCAGATTTTATCCACCCTGCAAAAATATCATCTAATTTATTTTCTGTTTCTTGTTCTACATTAGAAACAGCATTCATTGTGTTAAGTAAACATGTTTTTTCAGTTTCAGTAATTCCATTGATATTATTTAAATCAGATTCTTCCAAAATAAATTCACCATTTGGCAGTAATTTTTTAACATCGTTTATTTTTTTTGAATCATTATTACTAATACATCCTTTAATAAATTCTTCTTTTATTTTTTCATTAAATCTTGATAGATTTATTTGGTCATTTACATACTCTAGATAATCAGCACAAAATGTTTCTCCAAACTCAGTACGTTCAACATCACCAGTTTTCCAATCTATTTTTTTATATATTTTATCGCCTGAACTACTAGTTTTACTTATTACGTTTTCAATAATATAATTCATCATTTCTGAATATTTAAGTTGAAAACCTGCTAAATCAATTTTACCAGTTTTGTAATCAGAAACCACTTGATATACATTAAGCATTTTAGAATTTGATAACTTAACATTGCCTTCAATATAACCGTTTTTATCTGAGAATTCATTATAAAAACTATCTGTTGCAGATTTAATATTACTTTCAAGCTGATAATCATATGCGACACACATTTTAGTGCCATCTTTATTATTATAACCACTATCATTATATTGAGTTTGGGTATTATTAGTCAAATAATAATATGGTAAACCATCAGTTTTAGCGCCAGCATACATAGGGCAACTCATTCTATCCGTTAATTTTGATCCATTATCCGAAATACAATCCTTAAAATCCTTTGCTTTTTTTCCTTGACATGCCCATGAAGCACCTATTGTTATACGTGATTTACCTGGTTCACCTATACCATGCCAATCATTAGGCCATCCATATCCATATTTTAAATCTTTTTCTTTATCGCTACTAGAACTACCTGCTTTTACATATGCAACGGCAGTAGTAGAAACACGGCAAGATGCGTAGAAGTCAGCATCATTATTTTCTGTTTTACCTGAAAAATAACCTATAAATCGATATTTTGGACTTTCTACACTAAGGCTAGTTCTATAACATCCAACCATATATCGATTTGGATTATCATTTTTTTCTGTTTCAAATTGTTTCCATGCTCTCATCAAAGTATCACCTTTAGAATGTGCTTCATTATATTTAAAATAAACGTATTTTGTTGACTTCGGCATATTTTTTATATAACAAGCTTCTGGTTCAGTTAAACCTGTAATTCCTTCTTTTATAACTGTATTGGCAAATTTTTCAGATAAGGCATATGGATAATGATTCTCATTAGTACCCATTTCATAATTCAATCTACCAAGTGTGCTGTCAATATGAGTAGCATAAAAACTTCCATTTGGTTTATCATATGCCATTACTGTACCACTAAACCCAAACATCACCGCAAATACTGTTAATACTTTTAAAAGTTTTTTCATATTATCCCTACTCTCTATTAATATTTTATAATAAATAATTATTTAAATCAATAAAAAAGTAGAGGTTATAACTCTACATTATGATATACATTACTTACATCATCTAAATCATCTAACATAGTAAGTAACTTTTCAAATTTTTCTTTATCTTCTCCACTTAGTGTTACACTATCTTTTGAGAAATATGAAATTTCATCAAGTTCAAATGTTATACCTGGAAATGCTGTTTCTAAAGCTTTTTTTGCATTATTTAAATCTTGTACTTCTGTATAAACAACTATCATATCATTTTCATTTTCAATATCATTAACATCAACATCTGCATTAATTAATGCATCCATTACTTCTTCTTCTGAATGATCTTTGATTCCAATAACACCTAAATGTTCATACATAAAACTTACTGATCCCTGACTTGCCATTTTAGCACCACACTTATTAAATACAGTCTTAACAAAACTAATTGTTCTATTTGAATTATCAGTAAGACATTTAATAATTAAAGAACTTCCTCCCTGTGCGAATGCTTCATATTCTACTGTTTCATAGTTTTCTGAAACACCTTTCTTTACTTTATCAATATTTCTATTAATAACATCTGCTGGTACTTGTTCTTTCTTAGCTTTTTCAATTACTCTTCTTAAAACATCATTACTTGTAGGATCTGGATTTCCTTTAGCTGCTTGATATATTTCCTTTGCATATATTGAATATAATTTTGATTTTTTTGCGGCAGTTGCTGCCATTGCTTTAGCTCTTACTTCATGTGCTCTTCCCATTTTTTATCACTCCTTAATCTAAATTAGTCATTTCATTTATTATTTTAGCATATTCTTTATAGTTTTCAAAACCATTATCTTTATTTTCTAATAAAAATTCTTTAGAATCATCTCTTGCTTGTAATAGAATTTTCATATCAGTTCTTAAGTTAGCAACTTTAAATGACATATCACCACTTTGTTTAACACCAAATAAGTCACCTTCACCCCTCATCTCATAATCTTTTTCTGTTATATAAAATCCATCATTTGATTCACATAATACTTGTAATCTTTTACAAGATTCATCTCCTATTAAAACACAAGTTGATTCAAACTCATTTCTTCCTACTCTTCCTCTTAATTGATGAAGTGTTGCAAGACCAAATCTTTCTGCATCATATATCACCATCATAGTAGCATTTTTAACATCAATTCCTACTTCTATTACAGTAGTTGATATTAAAACATCTACCTTTCCACTTTTAAATTCTTCCATTATTTTATCTTTATCTGCTTTTGAAAGTTTTCCATGTAATATAGCAGATTTAACTTCTTTTTTAAAATATAAATCTATATTTCTCTTTATTTCATTTACAGTAGTTAAATCAATTACATCACTTTCTTCTATTAATGGAGAAACTACATAAACTTGATGATGCTTATCTATTTCTTCTTTCATAAGTTCATATACACTTACTAATTCTTTATCACTTTTAATAATAGTTTTAATTTCTTTTCTACCTTTAGGTTTAGTTTTAATATTAGATATATCCATATCACCATATATAGTTAATGCAAATGTTCTTGGTATTGGTGTTGCTGACATATAAAGAGTATCTGGTAACAATCCTTTATTTTTTAAATTAGCTCTTTGATTAACACCAAATCTATGTTGTTCATCTGTTATAACAAGACCAAGATTTTTAAATACAACATTTTCACTTAACAAAGCATGAGTTCCAATTATAAAATCAATTTTTCCTTTTTCTAATTTTTCAACTATCTCATCTTTTTCTTTCTTTTTCATACTACCAACTAATAAAGCAACTCTAATATTAGTAGATTCAAGTATAGTTCTAACTGTATCATAATGTTGATATGCTAGTACTTCTGTTGGTGCCATTAAAGCAGTTTGATACTTTGCTAAATGATTTATATATGCAGCTATAATAGATATAATTGTTTTACCAGAACCAACATCTCCCTGTAACATTCTATTCATTCTTTTACTTGAAGTCATATCATTATATATATCTTCTACTGCTTTATTTTGATCATTTGTAAGTTCAAATGGTAATGTTCTTATAAAATCATTAACATCTTCTGGATCAATATTTCTAATATATCCTGTTTTACTTATTTTATTAATTTCTTTTAAATAATTAATTTTAAACATAAATAGAAATAACTCTTCATATTTTAATTTCATTAAAGCTTTTTTAACATCTTCTTGACAAGTAGGATTATGCATTAAATTAACAGCATCTTTCTTAGTAATAAACTTATATTTTTCATTAAGATACGAAGGTACATAATCAACATAATTATCATATTTTGAAAGTGCTTCATTTATTGCTTTTTTTAATGTTTTAGATGTTAAACCACTTGTTAAATGATAAACTGTTTCTATAGAACCTGTTTTAATTTTTTCAAATTTTATATCTGATGCGATTACTGTATTTTTTAAAGCATCATATTTTCCTATTACTGTTACTGTTGTACCTGGTTTTAATTGTGTTTTTAGAAATGCTCTATTAAAAATCATTACAGCAATCATTTTTTTATTAGACATCGCCCTAAACATTAAAGATGTCATATTTGCTCTAAAACGTCTTGTTAGTGGTACTGAGTCAACTATACATTCTATTATTACATTTTGTTTATCTTCTGCTGTTTTAATATCATTTAAAACTATTAAATCATGTCTATATGGATAATATGAAACTAAATCTTCAATAGTATTTATATTAATGTTTTTTAAACTTTCTAATGTTTTCGGACCAAGTCCTTTAATAGATGATAATTCTTCCACAGTACACCTCCAAAGTGAAATTCTTTCATATTATATCACATTTTTATGATTTTTTAAACGAAAAAAAGGAATTTTTATAGATATTTTTATCTATATATTCCTCTTTCATTTTTATCAGTATATATTAATGTACGAATATCTTTTGAATTTTGTGATACTGCGAAATTAAATGGTTCATATTTTGAATTAAATGATTCTGCATACAAGTAACCATTAAATTCTGATCTATAATTTTTATCCATTTGATATAAATATGGTGATATTTCTTTTAATACATCACATAAGTACACAGGACTATTTATATTTATTTCTAGACTTTTAAACTCTCCTTTAGATTTTCTTATAGCAGTTAAATTCTTTTCCATATTTTTCATCATTAAAGTGTACACATTAGCACTAAAAGGAATACTTTTTATTTCTTCAAATGAATATCCTATAATCTTTTTTGCTTGTTCTTCACCATCTTTTTCAGAAATTTCAATATATTTTTTTATTAATGTATTTATATATTTATCTTTTGCTCTTAATGCTAAAAATTCATATAATGGTAACTTCATCCCATGATAATCTAATTTTCTTTCTTTATGTTCTTTTATATAATCAACAGTACTTTTATTAATGGCTGTTGCGATTACATTTGTTCTTGATTGAAAATAATCTAAATTTGGTAATCCTGTATCATCAATTTCAACTGAACCATAGCTTATACAAGTATCTATTTTACCACTTAACAATGGTAATTCTTTTTCAAAATCAAATAAATCAGGATTATAATTTCTTATTCTTTGAATGATATTTATAAATTTATTTAAATGTTCTGAATCAGAAAAAATTTGAAAAAAATCATCTCTTTCATCATAATTCATAAATCTAAAATTATATGGTGTATTTGATTTATCACATGCTTCTACAAATTTCTGAGCAAACTCATACATTTTATCTCGTTTAACATTTACAAATAATATATGTTCCATGTTATTAAGTACATCATTCGCACTAACACCATTGCAAGAATACCATTTTCTATTTTCACTTTTTGAATCCCATCTAAGACTACGTAGATTAAATACATCTTCATCTCTATATGGATTTGCAGATTTTTCTACTTTATTTCCTCTTAAAAAGCCTTCTACTTCACTCTTAGTACGCAAATAATCACAATGTTCTAAATGATAAATCAATCTTGAAAAACCAGAACCCATATTTTGTTTTTTTCCATATTCAATTAATCTTCCTCGCCAACTATAGAACATGTAAACAAAAAATCTTTCAAAATCATCTTTTTTATAAATTTCATTTTTTCGTTTTATATTTAAAAGTTCATCATAAAAACTTCTACCATCAGTAGACTTTGAATATGATTCAAATACTTTCATCATTATATTTGGATCTTCTAAAGGATTTTGTATTTTATAATACATTAATTCCATAATATCTCCCACTATTATACATTGATTATATCATAGATATTAAAAATATTAAAAAAAATATTTTTTTTATAAAATAAACTTGACAAAACACCACTTTTACTTTAGTATATAGACTTACCAATTCACTATTAGGCGAATTGGTGCTAGTATCACACTAGCCAACCCCTTTTTATTCTTTTTTCCGGACTGTTTCCAGGGGGGACAGTCCTATTTTTATGCATTTTAAAACTAGAGATTAACTCTAGTTTTTTTACATAGTTACGCTTTTTTCGTCATTAGAACTGTATATAGAAACAAGTTCATCTAATAATTCATTTGCTTTACTTTCTTTATCAAAATTAGCTGCCATAGTAAGTTCATTTTTATTTTTACATACTTCATTATATTTTTCTAAAAAATCTTCTACTTGTTCTTCACTCATACCACAGTCTTCAATCATAAATGAGATTCTATCATCAGACTTTTCTATTTTTTTAGCAACATATTTTCTTGCCATTTGATTTATTACTTCTGGTTCTAAATAAACTCCAGTTGATATATTAGTAACTATTTCTGCCATTAATGCTGATTGATTAGTTGAAGTAACTTCCATTGACATAGCTTTTTCTTCATCTTTTTTTAATCTATTATATTCATCACATAATACACTTGCTTGAAATTTTTTTAATTTATATAATGAGCATAATTCTTCTACATTATATGTTTTAAGCAAATCAATTATTTCTTTCATATTTTCCTCCATTACACTATTAGTATAATATTTTTATTGAAATTATTCAATTTATTTTACTTAAAAAGTGTAAACTATTTATTTTCTAAATCTTTAAAGTAATTATATCTTGATTTAGAAGTATTCATATTTTCTTCATATAGTCTTTCATATTCATCTTCGTTTTTAACTTCTAAATTTTTATATCTTAATTCTTTTCTAAACACTGCATCATAATTAGTAAAATCAGGTTCTTTTGAATCAACTGTTAGTTTATCTTCTACAGGATCATATCTCATAAGAAGATTATAACCTATATCAACAAGTAATTTTTGTTCATCAAGTGAATTAGTAAGTCCTCCATATATTCCTTGCTCTATACATGTACTGTAAGCAATGATTAATGAAGGTCCATCATGCTCTTTAGCTTCTTTTATCGCTTTAATTGCTTGCATTGGATTTGCTCCCATAGAAATACTTGCTACATATACATTTGGTATAGACATAGCTATTTTGAATAAGTCTTTTTTATTTTCATGTTTTCCACTTGCTGAGAATTCTGCAACTGAGCCAACTCTAGTTGATTTTGATTTTTGACCACCTGTATTTGAATATACTTCTGTATCAAGAACCATTATATTGATGTTTTCATTACTATGAAGTACATGATCAAGTCCACCGTATCCAATATCATATGCCCAACCATCTCCACCTAGAATCCATACAGATCTACTTGGAATATAATCTAATAATTCTCTTAATTCATTTGGAATATCAGAGTTTGATAATTTATCTTTGATTGCTAAAGTTAAATCATCATCTTCCATGTTGTCTATCCATTCTTTAAATGTTGCTTTTACTTCAGGATCTACCACATCTCTTGTTTCATACATTATTTTTTTAATTCTTTGTCTTGTAGTCTTATATGAATTATATATTCCAAATCCAAATTCAGCATTATCTTCAAATAAAGAATTCATCCATGGTATTTTATATGGAGTTAATGGTAAAGATGCGCCATAAATAGATGAACACCCTGTAGCGTTAGCTATAACCATATTTTTCCCATAAAGCATAGTTAATATTTTAATATATCCTGCTTCACCACATCCTGCGCATGCACCTGAAAATTCAAAGTATGGTTTTTGAAATCCTAATCCTTTAACAGTGTATTTATTAAATGGAGTAATGTTATCATGATTTTCAAATAAATAATCTGCTATTTTATCTTTTCTTTCGCTATATTTTCCTTCTTCTAATGCTTTTTCTTCGTGTTTACCAGGACATACTTGCATACAAAGTCCACAACCTGTACAGTTAGACTCAGATATAGCCATATAGAAGTTTTTACCCTTTTCACCAAGACTTTCTATTGTTTCAACTTTATCTATATGTGACTCTATTAATTCATTATCTGTAAGTGAGAATGGTCTTATACATGCATGAGGACATACAAATGCACATTGATTACATTCTATACAATTATCTTTACACCATTTTGGTACAAACTGTGATATTTTTCTCTTATCACTAGAAGCAGTACCGCCTTCAAAAGTACCGTCTTTATATTTTTCAAAATCTGATACTGAAAGCATATTACCTCTTAACTTTAACATTTCATTAGTTATATTTTTACTACTATTTTTATCTTCTGTAATTGTAAATATTTTATTATCAATTTCTTCTAAATAACTATTTGCTTCATTAATCGCATCTATATTATTTTGAACTATCTTATTTCCTTTAGAAAGATAAGTCGTTTCAACTAACTTTTTAAAGTCATTTAGTTCACCACTTGTATATCCAGCGATTTTAATCATATAAGAACACATAATATTATTAATTTTACCTCTCAATGAATATTTATCATTAAGTTCATCTAGATTAGCAATATAAACCTTAATATTTTTATTTAATATTTCTTTTTTATTATCATTATTTATTAATTCGTTTAGTTCTTTATCATTTTTATCACTTGATATTAATAATATTCCATCTTTTTTAATGTCTTTTAAGCAATGGTATCTATTCAAATATATATCTTTAGATACAACTACAAAATCAGGATTCGTTAAAAAATATGGTGCTTTTATTTTAGATGGGCCAACCCTTAAATGAGATATTGTTACCCCACCACTCTTTTTAGAATCATATTCAAAATATCCTTGAACATAAGTATTATCTCTTTGTCCTAAAACTTTCATAAAGTTTTTAGAAGCTCCGACCATACCATCTGATCCAAAACCATATACTTTAATTTCTTTATAATCTTTTTCAATTTCAATATCTACAGGTTCTAAACTTAAATGAGTAACATCATCATTAATACCAATTGTAAAATTATCTTTTGGTTCATTTAATGAAAGATTTTCAAAAACTGCATTTATATCTTTTAGTGGAACATCTTTAGAAGATAATCCATATCTACCACCATATACTCTAATATTTCTTGTTTTAACAGCTTCAATTACATCTAAACATAATGGTTCTTTAACACTACCGGGTTCTTTAGTTCTATCTAATACTGCGATAACTTCTGTTGATGCAGGTAATTCTTTTAATAAATATTCTTTAGAAAATGGTCTATATAAATGAACTTCTACCATACCAACTTTATCGCCTCTGTTATTTAATTCATCAACAACACTTCTTATTGTGTCACATACACTACCCATTGCAATTATAACTTTAGTAGCATATTTATGACCGTAATAATTAAATGGCTTATAGTTTGTTCCAGCTATTTTATTAATCTTTTCCATATTTTTTAAAACTATAGAAGGCATCTTATCATAATAAGTGTTTCTAACCTCTGTGTTTTGAAAATAAACATCACCTGTTTGTGAAGTACCACGAGTTATTTCTTTTCCTATATTTAATGCTCTATTTTTAAATTCATAAACTTTATTGTAATCAATTAGACCTCTAATTTCTCCTTCGTTTACAAGCGAAACTTTATTAAGTTCATGACTTGTTCTAAATCCATCAAAGAAATGTAAGAAAGGTAAAGATCCATCAATTGCAGATAAGTGACTTACTATTGACATATAATATGCATCTTCAACTGAAGAAGATGAAAGCATACAAAATCCAGTTTGTCTAGTAGCGTATATATCTTGATGATCACCAAATATTGAAAGAGCATGCGTCGCTAAACTTCTTGCCGCTACGTGAATAACACATGGAAGCATTTCACCTGCGATTTTATACATTGATGGTATCATCAAAAGAAGTCCCTGAGATGCAGTAAATGTTGTTGCTAAACTTCCTGCCTGTAACGCACCATGAGTAACTGCAATAGCTCCTGCTTCACTTTGCATTTCTATTACTTTAACAGTATCATCAAATAAATTCTTTTTACCAGTACTACTCCATTTATCAGTTAAACTTGCCATAGGACTAGCAGGTGTTATTGGATAAATACCACAAACCTCACTAAACAAATAAGAACCCATCGCACAAGCTTCATTACCGTCTATAATATAATTTTTTTTCATATCATCACCAAGTCTATTATATTACATTTTCAAAATAAAAAAAAGAACTAATATATATTAAAATCATGTTCGATTTTAATTAGTTCTTCAACAGTACAAACAACATTAAGAGCATTTATTTTAACACCATTTATTTTATAAAGTGCTTTTTTCTCTTGATTCATTTCCTTTGTATATTCATTTACAAGTATTTCACTATTTCTTGCATAATATTTTTTACCATCTATTAAATAACTTAATATTTGAATATTGTATTTTTTAAACTTATAAATATCATTAGAATTTAAATCTTTAAAATATATTAAATGATTATCCTCTTCATATAACTTAGACACATCATAAATGAGTTTCTTTTCACTTTCTGAATCTATATCACTAACATTAAATAAAAAGAATAAACAAAATAAAATAAACAATTTTAATATTAAGTTTTTTATAAGATCACCTAATATTATTTTGTTTATTTTTTAGTTATATAAAATTCCAATTATTGGCAAATACTTTTAAAATACATTTTATTACTTATAAATTCATATTCGATTTTATCTTCATCAATTAAATATGATAAATATGCTTTTATAGTTGAACTAATTAAATAATATTGTGTTAAGTTCATTTGTAAACTATATGTGTCAAATAAATCTTTAACTATATCTTCTAGTGTAACACTATCTTTACATATTAATAATATTTTATTAAGTATTTCATTTGTCTTATCTTTATTAAGTTTGATTAAAGAATTAATATCATCTGAAACTTCACCATGAGATGGTACGAAAAGTCCATTTATTTCAGATAACTTATCTAATGAATTAATAAATTTAGGAACATTATTTAAATATGAAATATGATATTTATTAATAGTATTTTCATCAAATAATGAATCACCAATAAAATAAACATTGTCACTTGTCTTTATACCTATCATGTCAAATGAATGACCAGTTAATGTAAAATATTCAAGTCCATCTATGTCAACTAATTTTTCACAATTAGATGGTTTTGCCTCAAAAAATTTATTTCTTAATTCTTTAAATGGATAAGAACCATATAGATATATGGGTTCAATTATTGGATGATTTGTAATATCACATTCTATTTCAGATGCATAAATCTTACAGTTAGTTCTTGATTGAAGAAAATTGTTACCTCCTGTATGATCAGCATGAGAATGGGTATTAATAATATATTTTATATTCCAATTATTATCATTTATTATTCTTAGTATTTTTCTAGAAACAGATTCATCTAAACCAGAGTCTATTAAAACAACATCAGTATCATTTAATTTATATACACCTATATTAGTATTATTTTTAATATAATAAGTTTTATCACCAAGTTTTATAAGTTCCATATTTCACCTAGCATGCCTTATTAATACTACAAGTTTTTGATGCATCAAGTGTACATTTAATAACACATTTAAATCTATTATATATCTCTTTTTTCATATCAGAAGTAATTTCCATATATGGATCTGTTAATTCATCTATAATACCAGTTTCTTTTTCTTTTGCTTCTCCTTTAACTACAGATACAACATTCGGAGCAAAAATTCTTTTTTCATAGGCATTAACTTCTTCACCATCTTTACCTTCAAGCATATAATCATCTAATACTGAATCTAATAATTTAAGAAGCTCATGATATGCTTCACTACCTTCTTTTGTAGTAACAACTTCATTATCATCATTTACTTCAAGAGTATCTCTAATTTCTGATACATCAACATAATATAATTTATCAAGTCCTAAATCTTTGCTAACCTCAAGTAATGATGGTAAAACACTTCTACACCATGGGCATTTAGCAAAACCAAAATACACTACAAAAGTTTCTTTGTTTTTTATCATATCAACTATTTCTTGATCAGTTTTATAAACTATATTATTATCTTTATCAATATTAAGTTCTCTTGCTTTATTTCCATATATTTCTTCATTATTTATACTTTCATATTCTTCTTTAAACTTTTGTGCATCAGTTTTACCACAACCAGTTAATAAAAATAATGAAAATATAATAGTCATTATTATAATTACTTTTTTCATACATTCCTCCTTCTAATATTATAAATTAATGATTAAAAAAACACAATATTTACTTTATTAGAAAATAAAAAATATATTAGAGCATTACTCCTATATATTTTTATTCATTTATTTTTTTCTCAAATAATGACATCGCAATTTGACCAATTACTGGTAATTCTGGATTTTCATTATTATTTGCTTTTACTATACCAATAACTATAAGAACTATATATAATCCATATACTATTGTTGAAAAGAATGGAATGTATATAGGAATCATTCTATATATTGCAAATACTACCATATAACCAATACCAATAACTATTGCTTGTGCTGCATGAATCTTTGTATTTTTAGTATTATCTTTCATTCCATATAATACAATTAATCCACCAATCCATGTTAACACATATGCTAAGATAGCCTTACCTTTCTCGCTCACTTTGCTTCTCCTTTCATTTTTAACCTATGGTTCTACTTATAATATACATGATATAAGTTTAAAAATCAATTGATTAAAAATTATTGTTGATTTTAAAATTAAAATATGAAATAATTATATTGAAAATAAACAGTCATATATATTTGAAAAAATGGTTCAAATGTTTCTACCCGTTCCCAAAATTGAATGGACTATGACAGCACTCATCATGTTTATTCTTTTATATTTGCTTTTGTAGTCTTACATAGAAAAATGTGTAAGATTTTTTATTTTCAAAAATATAATGGAGGTGTTTTTTTGAAAAAAACAAAAAGAAGCAAATTAGATTCTTTTTTCAACATTAGTAAATATAAATCTAGTGTTAAAATTGAAGTATTTGCAGGAATCACTACTTTTCTTGCGATGGCCTACATACTTACAGTAAACCCAAATAACATTCTTTGGGGTGGTACTTCTGATCCAAGATTTTCTAGCGTATTTATTGCTACCGCTCTTGGAGCTGTTATTGGTACTCTTTTGATGGCATTCTTAGCCAAAATGCCACTTGCTCAAGCACCAGGTATGGGACTTAATGCTATGGTTGGTTCTATAATTGGTGGTGCTATGGGATTTACATTTTCTTATGGAAATGCTATGTCTCTTGTGTTTGTTAGTGGAATAATATTCTTATTATTATCTGTTATTCCATGTGGTAGAGACAATCACGGAAAAAAGGTTTCTTTAAGAGAAAAAATATTTGATGGAATGCCAAAAGCAATAAGGCTTAGTATTCCAGTAGGCATTGGACTATTCATAGCATTCATAGGTCTTCAAAACGCTCATATAATCGTTGACAATAAATTTACTCTACTACAATTAGTTGACTTTAATAATACAGAATTATGGGCAAAAGGCGGTGTTTGCTGTAGTGCGATTGTTGCTATATTTGGTTTAATAATTATAACAGTACTATCTCATTACAATGTTAAAGGTTCAATAATAATAGGTATACTAGCATCAACTATTCTATCTATTCCATTAGGTGTTGCAAATCTAGACATACTAACTGGTAAAGTAGATGGAATTTCTTGGAAGTTCTGGGAAAACTTTCAAGCATTCTTTAGTGGAGATAACACAGTATTCTTATCATTTGTAAAAGGATTTAATTTTCCAGAAGGTTCACTTCTAACATGCATAATGCTTACTATTACATTTGCTATGATTGATATGTTTGATACAATGGGAACTTGTGTTGGATGTTGTCAAAATGCAAATCTTGTTGATAAAGATGGAAAACCACTAAACTACGATAAAATAATGATATCTGACAGTACTGCCACTATGGTTGGTGCCGTACTTGGTACTAGTACAGTTACTACATTTGTTGAAAGTGGAACAGGTGTTGCACAAGGAGGTAAAACTGGTCTTACTGCTTTAGTCGTTGCGATATTATTCTTTTTAGCAATATTCTTATTTCCAATATTTGCTTTTATCCCATCAGCAGCTGCTGCTAGTGCATTAATCTACGTTGGTGTACTAATGATGAAAAATGTAACTAATATTGATTTTGACAATGTTAAAAATGCAGTACCATCATTTATTACAATAATTACTATGATTCTTGGATATTCTATTACAGATGGTATTGGTATGGGTATACTTATGTTCTTTATTATTGATAGTATTATTTATTTATCAGATTTAATTTTATATAAATTTAAAAAGAAAAAAGAAAAACCTAAGTCAGAAATTACAATAGTTACTTTAGTAGTTGTTATATTATTCTTAATATACTTCTTAGTTCCAACTATTTTATAACAAAATAAAACATTATCCGAGCGATAATGTTTTTTCATCTTTAAATACAATTCTTTCAAATAAATCATAATATCTATTATTAGCATTTTTACTAAATAACATTTTAATCTTTTCATCATTAGTAATCTCATAATAAGATGATATTAATAGTAATTTTATAATAGTATTATTATCCATTTCTTTAATAAATACTTCCTCTGTTAAAAAATAAATAATAATTTTATAAAGAGGTAATTTAAAATTATCTATTTGTTCTTTAAGTTCCTCTAACATATTATCAATATTACCATCTTCATATAAACAAAGACTAGAATTATCTAAAGAATATAATAATCTTTGTCTTTTAACAATTAGTTCACTAGAACCTCCATATTTCAAAACAAACTCATCTATCTTTTTTATTAATGTTAAATAAAATAAATAATCCAATTTTTCATCAGTCACTATAATTCCTGAATCATCATCCATAAATTCATCAGAAACATCATCATCTAAAAAATTATCAGAATCAATATCAGGTATTTGATCAAGAAATTCTTTAAAAAAATAATCAACATCTTCAGAAGTATCTAAACTTCCTGAATATATTTTACTTATTTCCATACCCATTTTTACAGAACTAATATCATTTTTACTAAATACAGAGTATAAATATATATCATATAAGATATCATCTATTTCACGTGGTTCATCACTATCATAATACTTACTTTGATACCAAAAGTTTAGATCAATTGGATAATCACTATAATCATCTTGACTCATATTAATAAACTCACTTGACTCATCATAATAACATTCTAATTCAGACTCACTTAATGACTTTATTTTATTAAGAAATAACTCTCTAAATATCATTAAAGATTTAAGTTCTGATAATGCTTTTTTTCTGTCAGTTGAAAAAGGTAACTTAATATATTTTTCTTGTAGTTGACTTTCAAATAAACTATAACTCATTAAAGTTCCTAAAATAGTATTAATACCTAATATTTTACGACAACTATCATTAAAAAAAACAATTTTAAATCTGGTAGAGACATTAAATTCATCTAAAATACCTTCTAACATATCATAATCAATTGAATCATCTAATACTAAATTATTGCCATCTAAATATACTATATCTCCATAATCATTAAGTAAGTCATTTAATTTTTCATCAAAATCAAAACTTTCAAATTTAAAATTTCTTTTAATACCCTTTTCATTATATGCTGGTTCTCCACTATTAAAACTAATCATAAATTCTTTTTTAATACATTCAATATATTTTGATAAAGTTTCTATTTTAATATGTCTTATATTTTCATATTTTGATAAACGTTCTAATGCTAATAAACATAAGTATTCAAAAGGAACTTCCATAAACATCACCTGGCAATTATTCTAACATAATTATACTAAATGTTCTAGTAATATTTTAAAACTTAATACTATTAATATCAAAGCACCAAATATCTGTGCCTTCTTTTCATATTTATTACCAAATTTATTTCCTATTACTACTCCTAATGAAGTTAAAATAAATGTAACTATACCAATTATTAATGAAGATATAAGTATATTTGAATCTAAAAATGCTAATGTTATTCCTACTGCTAAAGCATCTATACTAGTCGCAATCGCAAGTGGTAACAAAGTTATAAAATCTATATTGTCATTAAGTGAATTATTATTAATATTTCTAAGCATATTTATTCCAATAATCAACAATATTAAAAACGCAACCCAATGATCAATAGATACAATATATTTCTCAAAAGTATTACCAAGCACATATCCTATAATAGGCATTATTGCTTGAAATATAGCAAAATAACTTGCTATAAGCACAACATTTTTAGTTGTAATTTTCTTTATAGATAGACCTTTACAAATACAAACTGCAACTGCATCCATCGCAAGACTAATTCCAATAATAATTAATTCAAAAATATTAATATTTACCATAATAAATTATATTTTTTTATATAAATATTAATACTATTTAATTGTAATTACACCATTTTAATGATATTATATATATAATAAGGAGTTGGCTAAAATGAGTTCTATTTTATCTTATATGATATTTGGTTTTGCTGTGTGTTCGATCTTTTTAGGTTATAACTATTATAGTAAAAATCCTAAGAATCAAAAAAACAAAAGATTTCTTTTATTTTGTATAAGTAGTGCAATATGGAGTTTAGGATTTGGTTTTCTAATAATACAGCAAACACCAGACAAAGCATGGTTATGTAGAAGTCTCGGTATGATTGGTGTTTTCCCATACATATATTTTGGACTTACATTACTTGGTTATCTAGCAGAATCTGATAGTAAAGAAAAGAAATGGTTAAAATACACTGGACTATTTGGTTTCTTTATTTATCCATTTATAATAGATCCAAAAGTTCAATCATTTGAATTAACTAGTTATGGAATGGCATATAGTTTTATAACTAACTTTTGGGTAACTCTATATAATATCTATTTTATCTTTGTTGTAATTATGATAATTGTAACTATTATAAGATTTAAAAAAAGAACTAATTTAAAAAGAAAAAGAGTGACATTTAGAACAATTGTATTATTTGTAATTATGTTAGTAATAGGTGCCTCTTTAGATACAGTACTTCCAGCATTAGGATTTGTATCTTTCCCAGGAAGTACAATTACTCAATTCTTTGGAGTATGTTTAATATATAGTGCTCTTAATTATGAAATGAAAAACTCTACATCAGTAGAAAATATCGCACAAAATATATTTCATTTATCTAACTTTCCTATCATAGTTTTCAATTCTAAAAACAAATTATCATTAATAAGTGATAGTGCATGTAATTTTCTTGGTATAACAAAAAATGATACTAATGTCATTATAGAAGATATATTTGATAGTGATGAAGAAATATTAAATGAAAATAATAATGGTAAAGAATATAAATGTAGTTTAAATAATTCAATATGTGAATTATCAATACAAAAAATTGTAGATAATTATGGTGATATAGTTGGTCATGTAGTAGTTATATATGATTTAACTGAAAAAAATAAAATGATAAAAGAATTAGAAACTGCTAAAATAGAAGCAGAAAATGCAAGTAAAGCGAAAGAAAACTTTTTAGCAAATATATCTCATGAGATTAGAACACCATTAAATGTTGTACTAGGAATGAATGAAATGCTTTATAATGAAACAGATATAAAATTAATAAAAGACTATTCTAAAAATATAGAGGAAGCTGGTAAAAGTCTATTAAATACCATAAATGATGTACTTGATTTTTCTAAAATACAATCAGGAAAGTTAGATATTAATAAATCAGATTATAATTTAAAAGAAACTATTTTAAATACTACTGAATTATTAAGAAAGAAAATTGAAGCAAAAGGATTACAACTAACAGTCGATATTAATAATGAAATACCAGATGTTTTAAATGGAGATAAAATGAGAATTGAACAAATTCTTCTTAATCTAATGGACAATTCACTTAAATATACAAATGCTGGTAAAATAAAAGTAACAGCTAATTATGAAAGTATCGATAAAAATAATGTAAATATCATTATATCAGTCAAAGATACTGGATGTGGAATTACTAACGAAGATAAAAATAATTTATTTACATCATTTAAAAGACTTGAAGAAGATAAAAATAGAATGTTTGAAGGAACTGGTCTTGGTCTTGCTATTACAAAAAGATTAGTAGATGCAATGAATGGAAGTATTTTGGTAGAAAGTGATGTAGGAGTAGGATCATTTTTTAAAGTAACAATTCCTCATTCAGTTGTTGAATCAAAAGAAGAAAAAATATTAGAACCTCTTAATACAAACGATGAATTAAATATTCCAAACATTAATGTTTTAGCAGTTGATGACAACTCTACAAACTTACTTGTATTCAAAGGATTATTAAAGAAAACCAATGCAAAGATTGATACATGTACTAAAGGCAGTGAAGCATTAGAATTATTTAAAAATAATAATTACGATATAGTATTTTTAGATCATATGATGCCCGAAATGGATGGAGTTGAAGTATTAAATCGTATTAAAGATATAGAAAAAGATAAAAACACTAATATACCAATTATAGTATTAACCGCTAATGCAATGAAAGGTTCAAAAGAAGAATATCTTAGATATGGATTTAATGATTATTTATCAAAACCAGTTAATGGCGCTTCATTAAAAAATATGCTTAAAAAGTTTTTGATAGATAGTAATACTAATGATGAAAAACAAGATATTAAAAAAGACAAGACAACTGAAGAAATTAAGTCAAATAATGATAATATAGAAACTAATGATGAAGAAGAATCAAAAGTTGAAGAAAATATAAATACCGTAAGAGAATTCATAGAA
>CAVBMP010000066.1:0-9912 GCA_963596555.1 Bacteroides helcogenes | reverse complement strand
TGAATTAATTTTACTTAATTTTATTATTGATTATGTAATTCTTAGTACATTAACATTTTTACTTAAAAAGAATGTTAAAAAAAGAAGAATATTTTTATCATGTTTGGTTGGACAATTGTCTATTTTATATTTATTTGTGTCTTTAAATACAATATTTTTATTTCTATTTAAGCTTATTCTTGGGATAGGTATGATACTTATATTATATGGTTACAGTGATATAAAAACTCTTATTAAAGAAATAGTATATTTTTATATTTTGTGTTTCTTTTTAGGAGGAACTTTGTATTATTTTAAAATTGAAAATTTAATTCATTATCAATACATATTACTTTTGATACCAATTATTATGAATATTTATAAGTATTTTGAATATAATTTGAAGAGTGTTTTGACTACTAGATACAAAGTAACTATCTACTTAAATAATGGTAAGGTTTTATATTTAAATGGTTTTTTAGATACTGGAAATTCACTTATGGATCCATACCATGGTAATAAAATTATTATTATCAATAAGGAAGTTAATGAAAATTATTTTTTAGTTCCATATAAGACAATAGATAGTACTTCATTATTAAAATGTTTTAATCCTAAAAAAGTATATATAGATGGTTTAGGTCAAAGAAATGATATAACTGTTGGTATAACTAGTAAAAAATTTAAGGGATATAATTGTTTATTAAATTATAAATTGATGGAGGGATAATGATAGAGAAATTATTGGATAAGTTTTTTAAGAATGATGATGTATTTTTTATAGGAAGTAGTGATATTTTACCGCCACCTTTAAAGAAAAGCGTTGAAGAGGACTTAGTAAGAAAAAGTAATTTAGGTGATTTAGATGCTAGAAATAAACTTATTGAACATAACTTAAGATTAGTGGTGTTTTTAGCTAAAAAATATGATAACACAATGTATGATTTAGAGGATTTAGTTAGTATAGGTACGATTGGTTTAATAAAAGGTATTAAAACATATAAACTTGATAAGAATATTAAACTAGCAACGTATGCATCTAGATGTATCGATAATGAGATACTTATGTTTTTAAGAAAAAATAAAAAAAGAAATAGTGAGGTTAGTTTAGAAGATTCAATTAATTTTGATAATGAAGGTAATGAATTAAAACTTGAAGATGTTTTTGGTACTGAAGATGATATTGTTGAAAAGAGTTTAGAGAGTAAAGATGATAAAATTTTACTCGAGAAAGAGGTTAAAAATTTAACTAGTAGAGATAGAGATATTATTGAACAAAGATATGGACTTTTTGGTAAAAAGGAACTTACTCAAAAGGAACTTGCTGATAAATTGAATATTTCTCAATCATATATTTCTAGAATTGAGAAAAAAGTTATTAAAAAACTTAAAATATTAATGAGAATATAAAGCGTAAACTTTATATTTTTTTGATTAAATACTTGTTTTTGTATGCTTTTATATGGTAAAATAAGATAGAATATGACAAAAAGGGAATTGGAGGAGCAAATATGTCAAACAATTATGAAGACTATGGTTATGAAGATAACGATAGTTCAAACTCTGGTTTGGGTAGAAAAGTCTTAATTATTGTACTTGTTTTAATTGCAATATTTTTAATAATTTTTTTACTTAAGAGTTGTAGTGGAAAGAAAGATAATGATGAAAATAATAGTTTTGATTATGAATCTGTTTTGCTAGATGCTGGTAAGTTATATTATGAAAATGAAACTGATTATCTTCCAACTGAAATAGGTGAATGTAATCAGGTTGAATTAGAAACTTTAATAAGTAAAGGACTCGTTGTTGCTGATAAATTCAGTACATGTAATACAGCAACTACTTATGTAAAAGCATGTAAATTAGAAAATGGAAGTGTTCATTATACACCATGGTTAACTTGTACAGATAAATCATCTGATAGTGAATATGATGAATTTAAAGAAGGAACTGTTGCTGATGTAGTAACAGATGAATCATTAATTAAATTTGAATTTTTACCTCAAGCATTAAAAACTAGTGGTTCAACTCTTGGAAAAGTAGAAGAACTATGGAAGAGTGATATTAAGTATAGTGCTTATAAGACACTAGGAACATCTACATATTATAGATATAAAGATTTATTATATATTTGGAATATTCAAGTTAAAACATATTATACAAGTAAGGGCGAAAAAACATCATCTAAAGATGTTAATGAATATTATACAGTGGCTCCTAGTAATGATTATCTACTTCATGAAGGTGGTACGACTGCTTATAAATGGTTTACAACCGAATCAACTAAAACATATTACATGAAGAATGGTGCTAAAGCTTATAGTGCAACACCTGTTGATGGATATCCATATAATGAAGGCGGAGTAAACGTAACAATGTATCAAACAAGAAATGAAACTGGTACATATAGTCCAACACTTTATCATGAGTGTAGACCTACTAAAAACTCAACAGCATTGAAATATCAAACAGAAGAATGTGGAAAAGGAACTGATAAAAATTATTCTGTTGAAACTAATAAATTCTATTCTTGTGTAAGTAATGCAAGTGACTCAGTACTAGGAAATAAAGTAAGTGCGGGAACTACATGCAAAAAATATGGAAATTGGTCATCTGCTACAACTACTGCTTGTGATACAAAAAATTCATCTACATGTAGATCAGCAACTGCTACATTCTATTATTGGTATAAATTGGATTCAAGTGCTACTAAAAAATATTATCCATCAGGAAGCAGTAGTGCTTCAGGAGAAAAAGTATATTACACATCAGCACCTGTAGAAGGAGCTAGTAGAGATGAAAGTACTAAAACAACTGCTTATAAGTGGTATAAAGCTAAAGATGGAACTTCATCAAATTATTCAGCTGTCGCACCAAGTAGTGATGCAACAAAAACTAATCAATCTAAATGGGGTAATTGGTCTAGTTGGTCTACTAAGAATCCAAAAACAACTGATGGAAGAACAAGAAAAATAGAAAGTAAAGAAAAAATTAAATTACAACAAATCTTAGGAACAACTGAAGAAAGTTGGGAAGATTTAAGTCAAACATTCGTAAGTGAAGAAGAAATGATAAATATATTCAAGTCTAAGAATTATAATGTTAATTCATTAAAAGACATTAATAACAACGGTGAATTAAGATACAAAGTTAAAATGTATATCAGAAATAAGAAAGTAAGTAACTAAAAGGAGAAATTTTTATGGAAATTACAGAATTATTAGAATTAAGAAGAAAAAATTTATTAACAGATGAAGAATTAGCTTATGCTATTAAAGGATTAAAAACAGCAAAAGAAACTAAAAATGAAGAATTAACTGAAGAAGGCAAGAAGACTGCTGAAAGAATCAATAACGATTCAATTGATGCTATTAATTTAGCAAATCAAAATCGTGAAAGAGCAGAAAATATGAGAAAAATGTGGGCACATAAAGCAAGTGAACAAAAACTATCAAGAGAACAAGATGAAGAATTATCACATGTTAAAGCTACTTTAGCTTCACTTACAAATAGAATGGGTAGTAGAGTATACTCAGATGAAGCTATAAATAATATGGACTACTATGAAGCAATGAGTCTTTATAATGATATTTTAGAAAATAGTAATCAATTGGAAAGCAATGTAAGAAGTCGTTAAAATTAGAAGGAAAGTAAATAAATCAAAAAGGAGTGATTTTTATGGGAATTACAGAATTGTTAGAATTAAGAAGAAAAAATCTATTAACAGATGAAGAATTAGCATATGCTATTAAAGAATTAAAAACAATAGAAGAAAATAAAGCAAATGAATTAAATGACGAAGATAAGAAGACTGCTGAAAGAATCAATAATGATTCAATTGATGCTATTAATTTAGCAAACAGAAATCGTGAGAGAGCAGAAAACATGAGAAAAGAGTGGGCACACAGAGCAAGTGAACAAAGATTATCAAGACAACAAGACGAAGAATTATTACTTGCTAAAACTGTTTTAGCCTCACTTACAAATAGAATGGGTATGAGAGTATATTCAGATGAAATCATAAATAATATGGAATACTATGAAGCAATGAGTCTTTATGATGGTATTTTGGAAAATATGACTGTTGAAAATAGAAATGAATTGGTAAATATGGCAAAAAAAGATATTAAAGAAGGAAGAGGATTTAATTTTCAACCTGTTGCCCCAACAATTCCTGTAGAACCAGTTGTTCCAGAACCAGAAGTGCCAGCTGTTCCAGAACCTGAAGAACCAGTAATTGATGAATCTCAACCTACTATTGATGGGGAACCAGAAATAGAACCATTACCAGAAGAACCAACAGTTTCTGATGAAAATGAACCTGAAATAACTCCAATTCCAGTTGTTGAACCTGAACCTGTTCCTCAGCCAGAACCAGAGCCAATTGGACCTGAACCATTACCAGGTTTTGATGATTCAGAACCAGAAATAGAACCATTACCAGATGAAGTTGAAGAAGAAGTGGAACCAGAAATAGTTCCAGTACCAGTTGTACCAGAACCTACTCCTCAACCAGATCCAGTTGAACCTGAACCTGTTCCTCAACCAGAACCAGAGCCAGAAGAAGAAGAACACACTAATGCTCCAATTCCAGTAGAAATAGTTCAACCAAAACCATCTTTATGGAAGAAAGTTGTTATAATAACAGGTGCTGCTATTACATTCTTAAATGGTATAGCAATCGCAGTTCATACTGGACTTATGGCTAAAAATACTAATGAATTAAAAAAAGATACAGAGGAAATAATTGGACTTGTTAAACAACAAGATCAAGATTTAGATAAAGACGATGAAGAAAAAGATGATAAGGATAATGATAAAGATAATACTTTAGATGATAATACAAGTTTATCTGATAATACTGGTGGTAACGGTGGTGGTCAAACATCAAATCCTGATAATAAACCATCAAATTCTGGAAACAATAACAATTCAAATCCAGGTACAACAGATACAGGAAAAGACGATTCTAAGAAAGATGACTCTAAAAAAGACGATTCTAAAAAGGATGATTCAAAGAAAGATGATTCTGGAAAGGATGACTCTAAAAAAGATGATTCTGAAAAACAAGATAAAGATGTATTCCCAATTCATTTAGATCCTTCTCAAAATGAATCTGCTATGGACAGTTCAACAGGTATTGAAGTAACTGCAGATGGTACAACTTATAAACATAATGAAGATGGAACTTATAGTAAAGTTGGAGATCAAGATTTAAAACATGATGAAAATGGTAATGCTTTAGTAGAAAAAGACAATTTACAAGATAATACTGAAGAAAAAGTTGAAGTACCAAAAACAGGAGAAGAAAAACCACTTGATGAAGCAATTAAAGATATGAGTGAAGAAGAACAAAATAATTTAATAGGTGCAATTGAAGACTTTGATTGGAATAACTTCTTTGATAGTCAACCACAACAAGGCGGACCTAGAAGATAATTATTAGGAGGAAAAAAGAATGGATAATTTAACAAATCAAATATTAAAATTAAATAGTGGTGTTAGTTATTTTGTATTAAGACAAGCTGCTTATAAAGGAGTTACTTATTTCTTAGGAGCAGAGGTTACTCCTGATGGAGAAGACTTCACAAATAAGTTTGCTTTCTTAGAAAGAGTAGATGTAGATGGTAAATTCTGTGTTAAAGAAGTTACTGATTCTGCAGTATTAGAAGTACTAGCTAAGAATATTAAATTAGATTAATTTGAATAAAAATAATAAATTCCTGACAATATTATATTGAAAGGAATTTTTATATGGCAAAAAATAAAGTTGAAATAACAGGAATTAACACAAGTAAATTAGAAACATTATCACAAAAAGAAATGACAGAATTATTTAAGCAATATAAAGATGGAAGTAAACTTGCTTATGAAAAGTTAGTTAAATATAATTTAAAATTAGTATTAAGTATATTAAGAAAATATCAAAATAAATGTGATAATATGGATGATCTATTTCAAATCGGAACAATTGGTCTTATTAAAGCAATAAAGAATTTTGATCTATCATTTGGGGTTATGTTTAGTACATATGCAGTATTTATGATAGAAGGAGAAATAAAAAGATATATTAGAGATAATAGTCAAATTAGAATATCAAGAAGTATTAAAGAACTAGCATATCAAATTATAAATTATAAAGAAGAATATTTTAAAGAAAATTCTGTGTATCCAACTAATGATATGATATGTTCTTATTTAAATATATCAAGTTATCAATTATATAATGCTCTTAGTTCACTTAGTGAACCAGTTAGTATATTTGAACCAATATATAATGATGGGGGAGACACAATATATTTACTAGATCAAATAGAAGATAAAAGTAATACAGAAGATTTAAATAAATTATTATGTTTAAGAGAAGCATTAAATAAAATAAAAGATAGGGAAAAAACAGTGTTATTAAGAAGATATATAGATGGAATGTCTCAATCTGAAATAGCAAATGAATTGAATATAAGTCAAGCACAAGTATCTAGAATAGAATCAACTGCTTTAACATCAGTAAAAAGACTAATACTATAATATAAAAAGCATATAATTTAATATGAAATTATCAGAGTTACAAAAAAAAGATATTGTTAATATAAGAGATGGTAAAAAAATAGGTAGAATTATAGATGTTGAATTTGATCCAAGTAGTGGATATATGATACATTTTGTAATTGAAAAAGCAAGATTTGTAAGAAGTATGTTTAGTGTATCAGAAGACTTAAATATAAAATTTACACAAATAAAAAAATTAGGGGAGGATGTAATACTAATAGATATATCTTAATAGACATTCTACTTAAAATTTGATAAAATACTTATATGAAAAAATATTTTAAGATTATAATTTTTACTATATTATTAATTATGTTTGATCAAGTATCTAAATTATTAATAACTAATTACTTTGAAGTAGGAGAAAGTTTAACTATTATTAATAATTTTTTTAGGTTTTTTTATATTAAAAATACAGGCGCAGCATTTGGTTTTCTAATGAATAGTACATTTATACTTATATTAGTGACAATCATCTTACTGATATATTTAATTATTGAACTTAAAAAGAACATTGATAATAAAATAGTTATATTATCTTTATCATTGATAATAAGTGGTGCTTTGGGTAATTTAATTGATAGAGTGTTTAGAGGATATGTAGTAGATTTTATATCATTTATATTATTTAATAAAGAAATGGCTATATTTAATGTCGCAGATACATTTATAACAATTGGAGTAGTATTACTACTTATTTATATATTTAAGGAAGGTAAGCATGAAAGAAGTAATAATAAATAATGAAAATGAAGGTAAAAGATTAGATGTATTTTTAACTGAAATGTTAGATGAAAGTAGAAATTTTATATTAAAAAATATTAAATCAGGTAATATTTTAGTTAATGATAAATCTGTTAAAGGTGGATATTCATTAAGAGAAAATGATAAAATTATAATTAAAGATTTAACTGTTGATACATCTATTAATAAAGAAGATATACCTCTTGATATATTATATGAAGATGAAGATATAATCGTTGTAAATAAAAAGAGTGGTATGGTAGTTCATCCTGGGAATGGAAATTACTCACATACTCTTGTTAATGCTTTAATGGCACATACTGATGATTTATCTGATGAAGGTGGTACTGAAAGATGTGGTATAGTTCATAGAATAGATAAAGATACATCTGGAATACTTTTGGTTGCTAAAACAAATAAAGCACATAGAATATTAAGTGAAGGCTTTAAAAACAAAACAATTAAAAGAAAATATATCGCTCTTGTATATGGTGTTATAGATAATAATTTTGGTAAGATAGTCGCACCAATTGGTAGAAGTAAAACTGATAGAAAAAAGATGGCTGTAACTGATGAGAATAGTAAAGAAGCAGTAACTAACTTTAAAGTTCTTGAAAGATATAAAAATTCAACATTAGTTGAATTAATATTAGAAACAGGAAGAACACATCAAATAAGAGTACATATGGATTATATAGGACATCCTGTTGTTAATGATCCTATGTATGGTAGAAGAAAAGTAATAAATGATTATGGTCAAATGCTTCATGCTGAATACTTAGGGTTTAATCATCCAATAACAGGAAAGTTTATGGAGTTTAGTGCTCCTCCTGAAAAAGAATTTATGGATATATTAGAACAATTTAAAAATTTATAAAATATATAGTAGACATTAAAATTAATGCATAAGTACTATAAATAATATAAGGTATCAAATAATAAGAAAACTTTTTTGATATCTTTTTTGTTTCTAAATATAAAAAGATAGTAGATAAAGATATAACTATAGTAATAATAAATCCTAAGAATGGACTCATAAGATAAAAGAAAAAGTACATAAATAACTGATTAGCAAAATAATTAGTAAGTAACATGTAGAAATAATCTTTGTTCTTAAATATATCAATTTTCTTTATTACTTTATATATACTAATAGTAATTAAAATATATATTATAAACCAAACTATGCTTATAATTTTACCATTTAAAGTAAAGAAAGGTAATTTTAATAAACTATAATAATCATTATTAACTTTAAACAGTAAACCACTAAGTAACCATAAAAAAAGTATTCCTATAAATAACAATACATCTTTAAATTTTATTTTAATAAAATCAATCCTCCTCTTTACTAATATTATGATTAATAGTAAAATATTATTATTGGAAGGAAGAAGATATGAATATTAAAATAGATAAAAAAGATGATATTATACTAAAAATATTACATTATTTTATAACTGAGGAAGACTATAAACCTATTATAATAAATGGTGTTGATGGTGAGATATGGTTAGAAAATATGCAAAGTGATTTAAAACTTATTAGAATAAATTCTAATTATATACATAACGAAGAACAATTAAAAAGTGATACTTTTAAAGCAAAAGCAATAATGAAAAGTATTAAAAAAAGTACATTGTCTCTTAAAATGAATATGCTTAATCTATTAATGGATGCAGGAGAAGCAGTAAAAATAACAGATAATAAAAATATAGAAACTATTAAAGTAGAGCAAATAGAAGATTTTAAAAAGAATAGAGTAGTAGAAGAGTTCTTTCCTAAGGTTAAAGAAGCAGTTTTAAATGAAGAAATGGATCCAACTGAATTCTTTAAATTAACTGAAGATATGAATCAAACTACTATTAAAAATGAGAAAAAATTAGCAAAGATATTTAGTCCTAAAAAACCAGTTGTTACTTATATATTAATTGTATTAAATGTTATGATTTTCTTATATACTATGTTATATGATCAAAATGATAGATTATTTTATGAACTTGCTAATAACTATGTATATGTTCAAAATGGAGAGATATATAGATTATTTACATCAATGTTTCTTCATGCAGATATTATGCACATAGTATTTAATATGTATGCATTATACCTATTAGGTCCTATAGTTGAAAGATACTATGGAAAAACTAAATTTATATTGATTTATTTTATTAGTGGAATATTAGGTAGTTTATTCTCATGTGTATTTATGAGTTCTAATACATATGCAATTGGTGCTAGTGGTGCTATATTTGGTTTACTTGGTAGTATTGCTTATTTTACATATTATTATAGAGCAACTCTACAAGGACTTTTAAGAAGTCAAATATTGCCAGTTATTTTAATAAATTTAGGATTAGGATTATTTATACCAGGTATTGATGTTTCTGCTCATATTGGTGGTCTAATAGGTGGTATATTAACATCTATGGCAATAGGAATAGGCGATAAAGGAAGAAAGAATGATCAAATAAATGGTATTGTAGTAATACTTGCTATGATAGGATTTATGTTATATATGACTTTTGTAAAATAGAGAGAAATCTCTATTTTATTTTGTTTTACAATCAATTAATGTCAAACATCTGTAAATTGACTAGGGGGGGGGGTGTAAATGTTATAATTAATACATAATAAGTA
>CAVBMP010000065.1:0-7005 GCA_963596555.1 Bacteroides helcogenes | reverse complement strand
AAAATATAAAATTAATAAAGTAAATATTTGAATTTGATGTTTTTTTTGGTATAATGATATATAGATTATAAGGAGGATACATGAAAGAAATAATATCAAGTTTAGATATTGGTTCATCTACAGTTAAACTTGTAGTATGTGAAGTCTATAAAAATGAGACTAATGTTCTAGCAGTGTCCGAAGTAAAATCTAAAGGTATAAAAAAAGGATTAATAGTTAATCCAGAAGAAACATTGATTTCATTAAGAGAAGTTTTTTCAAGATGTGAAGATATGTTGAATATCAAAGTTAATAAAGTTCTTTTAACAATACCTTCTTATTATGCAGAGTTTTTAATGACTGAAGCAAAAATTGATATAACTAATGAAGATGGTATTATTGATGGGGATGATGTTGTTAAGGTATTACAAACTTGTGTATACAATAAAATTCCAAATAATAAAGAACTTGTAAATATTACACCAGTTGAATTTAAAGTAAATGATAAGAAAGTTAAGGATCCTAAGGGACTTCAAAGTTCAAGTTTATCTTGTAAGGCACTGATTAGTTTGGTTCCTAAAAAAAATGTTTATACAGCAGTGTCATTACTTGAAAATATTGGTGTGTCAATAGTTGATATTAATTTTGGTGGAGTAAGTGATTACTACGAATTCAAAAATAAAGAACTTGATAGTAAAAATGTATCAGTAATAAACATTGGAGAAGAGAAAACAGAAGTTAGTATCTTTAAAAAAGGTGTATTAGTTGATACTGAAAATATTGAGATTGGTGGTAGAAGTATTGACAGAGATATCTGTTATATATATGATATAAATAAAGTAGAAGCAAGAAAATTAAAGGAGAAATTTGCTCTTGCTAGTAAAAGAAATGCATCTACTTCTTGGAGTGAAGATGTTGTTACAAATAATGATGAGACAATAAAAATTAATCAATATGAGATTAGTGAAATTATATCATCTAGAATAAAAGAAATATTAGACTTAGCTAAAAAACAAATAAACCTCTTAACAAAGATGGAAATTAGTTATATAATAATAACAGGAGGCACGACTGAGGCGAATGATTTTAATCTAATAGTTGATGAAATATTTGGTCGTGAAATGGAAGTATATAAAGTAAAAGAAATTGGTTGTAGACACAATAAATATTCTACTGTTTTAGGTAATGTAAAATATTATCATGAAAAATTAGCATTTAGAAATAAAAAAGCTTTTACGGTAGATGGTGATTTACAAGATGAATTATTAAATATAAAGAAAACTAATAATAGTAGCATACTAGGGAAAATATATAAATATTTTTTCGATAGTTAAGGAGTGAAATATGAATAATAAATTAGAAATGGATCAAATCGCGGATATTAAAGTTATTGGTCTTGGTGGTGGTGGATGTAACGCTGTTAACAGAATGATTGATTCTGGTTTAAGAGGTGTTGAATTCATTGTAGCTAATACTGACCAACAAGTACTAAATGTTTCTCAAGCTGAACATAAAATTCAACTTGGTAAAACAATTACTAAAGGTAGAGGAGCAGGTACAAGACCAGAAGTAGGAAGAGAAGCAGCACTTGAAGCAAAAGAAGAAATTGAAGATGCTTTAAGAGGAGCAGATATGGTATTTATCACTGCTGGAATGGGTGGTGGAACTGGTACTGGTTCTGCAGCAGTAGTTGCTGAAATTGCTAAAGGACTTGGTTGTTTAACAGTTGCTATAGTTACAAAACCATTTAAGTTTGAAGGACCAAAGAGAATGGATTATGCATTAGTTGGTATTGATGAGTTAAGAAAACATGTTGATACAATAGTTGTAATTCCTAATGATAGATTAAGAGATATAATTGATAGATCTACACCATTAACAGCTGCATTCAAAGAAGTTGACAATGTGTTAAGATTAGGTGTTCAATCAATATCTGATTTAATTAGTGTTCCTGGACTTGTTAACTTAGACTTTGCAGATGTTAGAACTGTTATGGAAGACAGAGGAGATGCTTTAATTGGTATCGGTGTTGGTTTTGGAGATAACAGAGCTGTAGAAGCAGCTAAACAAGCTGTTAAGAGTCCATTACTTGAAACTACAATTAATGGAGCAACTGATTGTATTGTTAATATTACTGGTGGTAACTCAATGACATTATTCGAGGCAGAAGATGCTGTAGAAGTTGTAAGAGCTGTTGCTAATAAAGAAGTTAATATTATATTTGGTTCTGTAATAAATGAAGCATTAACTGATGAAATAGTTGTTACTGTTATAGCAACTGGATTTGAAGATTCAACTGAACCTTTATATCGTTCAATCGAAGGTGAAAAGAAAATTCAAGAAATAACTGACGATGATGAAGAATTAGAGATGCCAGCATTTTTAAGAAATAGAGATTTTTAAGAGCAGATGCTCTTTTTTCTTTTACAATAATTTTACATTTGTTATTGACTGGATATTATAAACATAATTATAATTAATTTAAGAGAAGATAAACATATGCTGCTTAATGGAGGGAGTATGAAAGACGCTAAAAAAGATAAAATTGAGATAGATGAAGAATTTATAGAAGATGATGATAAAAGAGTTATTGTTTTTACAGTACTATCTTTATTAATAATAATTGGTACCGTTATAGGATTATTAGTTTCTCATCAAAAGAAAGAAATAACTGATGATGTTAAAGAACCTCATAAAGATTATATAACACCTGAGCTTGAAATTAATGAAAAGAAAGATAATGTTGAAGAAATAGTAAAACAAGTTAAAACAGTTGTTAATGAAAAAGAAGTTATAATTAAAAGTGATAATATTACATATGAAATAACTTATCATTACAATGATAAAACATACGTGACTAAAACTAATGATAAAGTAGATAAATACATACCAGAAGGTTTTGATAGTTGTAAATATTATACAGATGAAAACTATACAAATGAATATAATTTTAATGAAAAAGTAACTTCATCAAAAAATATATATTTAAATTGTGAAGAAAAAACATATATAATCAATTATTCTCATCAATCTAATAATAAAAGTGAATACAAATTATCAGATGGAACTATAAAATTATCAGAACCACAAACTGATTTAATATTTGAAGGATGGTATACAGATGAAAATTATACTAATAAAGTAACTTCATTGGATGAGAATATAATTAAATATAATAATAATGGAATAATTAATCTATATGCTAAAACAGTTGAATATTATAGAGTTAATTATTATGATAATAATTTAAATATAATTGAAAGTTATAATGTTACAAAAGATAAATTAAATGATTATGAAGTACTTGATGCTAGTTATCTATCAAATGAAAATAATAAATTTTTAGGATGGTCAAAAAAAGAAAATAATATGATTATAGATTACACTAGCAATGAAACTATGAATATTTCTAGTGATATTAATTTATATGCAGTATTTGGTAGTTCAATAATTGAATTTGTCGACAATGATAAATTAATTGAAAGAAGAGGTTTGACTAAAGAAGAAGCGCAAGATTTTGAACTTCCTACTGAAGAAGATTTGGGATTAGAAGCACCTACTTATATAGTACCTGTTGATAATATAAGTGATAAAACTAAAACTATAGTTTCAGATGATACTGATTCACCACTTGAAAATGAAATTAAATTATCTGATGCATTACTTAAAAAATCAGAAAATTATAATCCAAAAGTTGGTGATAAAGTAGAAGAAATCAAAAAAGAATTGAATTGGTCAGTAGATAAAAATGTAACTGATCCAATAACTGGTGAAGAGACTATTGAAAAAGTAACAGATGAAGAAGAAATAAAAGAAATAATAAAAAACAATACTGAAAATAATAGCGACACTGAATTGAAAACTGAATGGGTAGAAAGTAAGTAAAACTAAATTGGTTACCAAGTAACCTTTTTTCTTTTTTAGATACGTGTTATAATTAATATGAGGTTTAAAATGGAAGTATTATTAGATGGACAAAAATTTAATGTAATAGTTGAAAAGAAAAATAATAAGAACATGTACCTTAGAGTTAAAAAGGACGGTATACATATTACATGTAATTACTTTGTAACTAAATCAATGATTCTTTCGTTTATAAACAATAACAAAGATTCTATAATTAAAATGAATGAGGTTGTTAAAAGAAAAGAAGAAAAGGAAGAAGAGTTTTATTATTTAGGAAATAAATATGATGTAGTAATTCTAAATACAGTTTCTAAAATAGAGTTTGTTGGCAGTCAAGTTTTCGTTAAAAATAGAACTTATTTAAAAACATTTTTATCAAATGAAGCACAAAGAATATTTAATGATAGAGTAAATGTTTGCTATAATTTATTTGAAGAAGATATTCCTTATCCTAAAGTACTAATAGGGAAGATGAAAAGAAAATGGGGATATTGTAATAAAAGAGAAAAATTAATTAAATTAAATTCTGAATTAATAAAATATTCTATAAATGAAATTGATTATGTTATAGTACATGAATTATCACATTTTATAGAGTTTAATCATTCTAAAAATTTTTGGAAATATGTAAAAAAGTATTATCCAAATTATAAAGAGGCACAAAAAGTATTAAAGGAGGAGTAGTATGCTTATTACATCTAAAGACAACAATAGAATTAAAGAAATAAGAAAATTATTAAATAAAAAGTATTCACTTGAAAAAGGATTGTTTGTAATTGAAGGTGAAAATCTTGTTGAAGAGGCAATTAAAAATAATTTACTTAAAGAATTATATGTTCTTGAAGGATGTGAATGCAAATATGATTTTCAATATGATGAAGTAACTCATGAAGTTATGAAAAGTATAAGTGATTTAAAAAGTACTCCTAGATTACTTGGTGTAGCAAAAATAAAAAAAGAAGAAAAGATTGGGAAAAGAATTGTTATACTAGATGATATACAAGATCCTGGAAACGCTGGGACCATTATAAGAAATGCAGTTGCTTTTGGTATAGATACAGTTGTTTTTTCTAAATCATCAGTATCTGCATATAATGAAAAAACATTAAGAAGTACAGGTGGTATGATATTTAATATCAATATAATTATAGATGATTTAGAACATGTTATAAGCCAAATTAAAGATAATAATATAAAGGTAATAGGAACAAGTCTTAATACTTCTAAATCTCTTGAAACACTTGAAAAAATGGATAATTTTGCTATAATATTTGGAAATGAAGGTAATGGTGTTTCAGAAAATATATTATCTTTATGTGATGAAGTTATTAAAATAAATATGAATAGTAAATGTGAAAGTCTAAACGTAGCAGTTTCATCAGGAATAGTGTTATATAATTTATGGAGTAAAAATGAATGATTATGTTTATGTAGGTAAAATTGTTAATACACATGCTCTTAAAGGAGAAGTGAGATTATTAAGTAACTTTGAATATAAAGACAAAGTCTTTTTGAGTGGTAAAACATTATATATCGGAATGCATAAATCAAAAGAAACTATAGAAACTTATAGACGACATAAACAGTTTGATATGATTAAATTTAAAGGAATAGATTATATAAATGATGTTTTAAAATATAAAGGGGCTTATGTATATGTATTAAAAAGCGATCTTGAACTAAATGATGATGAAGTATTACCTGAAGAGTTCTTATTAATGAATGCATATAATAATGACAAACTAATAGGTAAAATAGAAGAATATAGAAATGACAATGGTAATAAAATGATAAAAGTTTCTGGTAAATATATACCATATAATAAAGACTTTATTACTAAAATAGATAAGAAAAATAATGCAATATATTTTCATGGAATAGAGGTGTTTTTATGAGAATAGACATACTTACATTATTTCCTAAAATGTTTGATGGTTTTTTATCAGAAAGTATTATTAAAAGAGCAATAGATAAAGAAAAAGTTAAAATTAATATTGTTGATATTAGAGACTATACTCCATATAAAAATAACCAAGTTGATGATTATCAATTTGGTGGCGGTGGCGGTATGATTATGATGTGTGAACCTGTATTTAATGCTGTTGAAAGTGTAAGAACAAAAGATTCACATATTATATTATTAACGCCAAGAGGTAAAACATATAACGAAACAAAAGCAAAAGAATTAAAAGAATTAAAACATCTTATAATAATTTGTGGCCATTATGAAGGATTTGATGAAAGAATATATACTCTTGCAGATTCATTAGTGTCTATAGGAGATTATATATTAACTGGTGGTGAAATACCTGCGATGGCAATTACTGATTCAGTAGTAAGACTAATTGATGGTGTTATCACTAGTACTAGTTTAGAAACAGAGAGCTTTAATGATAATTTGCTTGATTATCCTGTGTATACAAAACCAAGAGAATATAGAGGCATGGAAGTTCCTGAAGTACTTTTAAATGGTAATCATAAATTAATAAATGAATTTAGAGAAGAAGAAAGAAAAAGAATAACTAAGGAATATAGAGATGATTTATTGTAGGTGATATAATGAAAAAATATATTATTGATAAAGATAACCCTAATGAAAAATTACTATACTATAATGTAAATGTAGTTGGTCTTAGTGTGACACCAAATAAAAGTGTTCCTGGTTATAATGTAATAGCAAAAAAGCTAACACTTGTTGATCCAGAATTAAGAGAAGCATATATAAAGCAAAAAATTAATAAAAAAATTGATAAAGTTATAAAATTTATGATAAAAATTTTAAATGATGAAGATACAAGTGATGAAGATGCTGGGATAGTTTTAGATGAAATTAATAAATTAAAAGGTATTATCATTAATAAATATAAAGAATATTTTCAAACAAAGCAAATCCCAAAGCCACAAATGTTGCATAAACTATCATATCAAATGAAGAATCAAATTCTTTATCATTATAACCAAATTTATACAAAAACAAAAACTTAAAACCTTCTTCAACAAATGCAATTCCAAAAAATACATAAATCATTCTCTCAATTACACTTAATGTATTAATATCACTTACTTTTAAAAAAGGAATAATGTTATCAATTACAAAGGAAAAAATTAATGCACAAATAG
>CAVBMP010000064.1:0-4433 GCA_963596555.1 Bacteroides helcogenes | reverse complement strand
ATATAATAATAAATAAAACTAAATATTAACAGTGAAACCCATCTAATCTTTTTAGGAAGTATGTAATAAAAAATAACACACACAAAAAGAATAAAGAAATATTTTAATAAGTTTATTAACATACTACTCTTCCTCTAATTTACAAACTGTTTTATATAATGCTTCTGCTGAATTGAAATTCTCAGGTATAACTTCATTAACAGTAAATTCAATATCAAATTCATCATTTAATTTAGCAATAATAGTTATAATATCAAATGATTCTAATATACCATTATCGACTAATTTATCCTCGTTTTTGTAATCAACACCAGGTTTTACACTTTCTAAAATTTCTATTACTTTATCCATTTTGTTCCTCCTTATACATTTCTTTTAATTTTACTCTATCTATCTTACCATTTGAATTATATGGCATTTTGGATAATTTAATTATTTTATTAGGTCTCATATAATTAACTAATTTTTCATTAGCGAATGCAACTACATCTAATTCTTTACTTTTGCCTTCATAATATAAGACTATATTATCATTTTCATAAATACAGGCACATAGTGTAATACCATCCATTGCATTAATATTAGTTTCTATTTCACCAAGTTCTATTCTATATCCCATATGTTTTATTTGAAAATCTTTTCTTGATAAATAAATCAACTCACCTCTATCGTTATATTTAACTATATCTCCTGTTCTATATATTAATTCATTAAATGAATTATTTAGTGGGTTTTGTATAAATGTAGAATCAGTTTTCTCTTTATTATTGTAATAACCCATACTCATAATAGAACCTTTAATACATAATTCTCCTTCTTCACCATATGAAGCTTCTTTATTATTTTTATCAAGTATGATTGCTTCACAATTATTACATGGTTTACCTATTGGTAAAGTTTCATTATCAGAAAATTCTCTGTCAACTATATAATATGTGCATATATCTGTTAGTTCAGTAGGTCCATATAAATTAGCATATAAGATTTTAGGCATTGCTTTTCTCCATATATTAAGTGGTTTCATTGGCATTACCTCTCCTGCAAATAAAACTTTTTTAAGATATTTAGGTTTTATTACATCAAAAGTTTTTAAGTTTGCCACAATAGATAAAGCAGAAGGCACCCAATATATTGTATTAATCTTACTTTCATCCATATATTTAATTAGATTTAATGGAAAAGAAAAATAAGATTTTGGAATAATATTCAAAGTAGAACCCATCATAACAGTTGAAAATACATCAGATATTGACATACTAAAATAGAAAGGTGTTTGACTTCCAAAAATAGTATTACTATTTATTTTAAAAGTTTCACAAAACCATTTACAATACGAAATAACAGATCTATAAGATATAACGCTTCCTTTAGGTACCCCAGTTGAACCAGATGTAAATAAAATATACATAGGATTTATATCAACTAATCTGTCTTGAGCATTTTTAATTTTTACATCATCTATTTTATTATTTAAACACTCTTCAAATGTTAATGTTTCTATATTATAATTTAAATCATCAAGTTTACTTTTATTTTTTTCATCAGTAATTATTAATACTGGATTTAATGTACTAATAATATTATCAACTCTATTTTTAGGCATATTTACATCTATAATTGTATAGAAATTAGCACTATATATTACTCCAAACATAGACGATAAAGCATTAATAGTTTTATCGATAAAAATAACTATTGGTTTATTATAATAATCATAACTAAGTATACTACTACCAACACACTTTGCTTGATTTACAAAATCTTTATAAGTAATTTGCTTATCATGTTCCTCAAAAATAATTTTATTTTCAAATTTTTTACAATTTTTTTCTAAATAACTAATTATGCACTTTTCCATAACACTCACTTCTTACACACTTGTTTCTTATATCATATACTATATTTAATATTTTTTCAACTTAAATGCATTTTTATGAGCGTAACTTTTATTAAATATATGAATATAATAACATGAAAGAAAGTGAGGATATATGAAAAAAATTATTTTAATATTAACTACTCTTTTATTAATCGTAATATTATCTTTATCTCTACACAAAAATAAAAGTCAAAATACAAAAGTAGTAGTATCGGAGGTTACACATTCTGTTTTTTATGCTCCATGGTATGCTGCAATAGAAAATGGTTATTTTAAAGATCAAAATATTGATATCGAAGTACTTTTAACACCTGGAGCAGACAAAGTAGCTACTTCAGTCTTATCAGGAGATGCAAATATTGGTTTTTCCGGACCAGAAGCAACAGTATATATATATAATAATTCAAAACAAAAATTATTGACATTTGCTTCTTTAACTAAAAAAGATGGTCAATTTATAGTCGGACCATGTAATTTAAAAAATAAATTTAAAATGAGTGATTTAAAAGGTAAAACGGTTTTAGCCGGTAGAAGTGGCGGCATGCCATTACTTATGTTTAAATATGCTTTAAAAGAATCTAATATAAATGAAAACGATATAAATATAGATACATCAGTTGAATTCTCTGCATTAACTGGGGCATTTATAAGTAAACAAGGCGAATTTGTAAATCTATTCGAACCAAATGCCTTAAATATTGAAAAGCAAAAATATGGATGTGTTTTATCATCCTTAGGAAATATATCTGGTACTGTACCATATACTGCATTCTATGCAAAAGAAAGCTATATAAATGATAATAAAGACATCATTAAAAAATTTAATAATGCTTTAAATAAAGGTTTAAAATTTGTAAAAGATAACACATCAGAAACAATCGCAAAATCTATAATTAATCAATTTCCTGATACTTCATTAAAAGACTTAACTTCTCTAGTAGATAGATATAAGAAAATAGATTCTTGGTATGAAAAAACTACAGTAGTAAAACAAGATTACGATAGACTAATTGATATAATGCTTTATGGTAAAACAATTGATAGTAAACTAGATACTACAATATTATTCACAAATGAATTTAATGAATAATTTATTAACTGTTAATAACTTGTCAAAAACATATTATTCAAAGAAAGGAGAAACCCTCGCAATTGATAATGTATCATTTTCAATAAATAAAAATGATTTTATCGGTATAGTAGGTCCGTCTGGATGTGGAAAAAGTTCAATTTTAAATATTATTTCTATGTTAGATAAAGACTACAAAGGAGATATACTAATAGATCAAAATGTATCTGTTGGTTATATGTTTCAAGAAGCTGTATTATTTCAATGGCTTACTGTACTTGATAATGCCTTATTAGGCCTCAAGATTTCAAAAAAACTAAATAAAGATACAAAAGAATATACCATAAACTTATTAAAAAAATATGGCTTATATGAGTTTAAAGATAAATATCCAAGTTCACTATCCGGTGGTATGAAACAACGAGTGGCATTAATTAGAACGCTTGCTTTAAATCCAGATATATTACTTTTAGACGAACCTTTCTCAGCGCTAGATTATCAAACAAGACTAAAAGTTAGTGAAGACGTTTACAATATAATAAAAGAAGAAGGAAAAACAGTTTTAATCGTGACACATGATATATCAGAGGCAATCTCAATGTGTTCTAAAATAATCGTTTTATCAAAAAGACCTGCATACGTCAAAAAAATATTAACAATCGATTTAGAAACTAATAAAGGACCGATAGAAAATAGAAAGTCACCATTATTTCCAAAATACTATGAAGAAATATGGAAGGAAATTGATGGATAATGTCAAAAGAACAAAAAAAATATCTAAAAAAATTAAAATTAAATAAAATAAAAATTTTGCTTTATCAAATATTAATATTTGTAATATTTATTATTTTGTGGCAATATTTATCAGATAAAAATATTATTAATACATTTATAACAAGTTCTCCAAAAAATATATTGTTTACTTTAAAAAATCTCTATATTAATAATAATCTTTTATTTCATATCTGGGTAACAACTAAAGAAACATTGATATCATTTATAATAACCACTGTTTTATCTTTAATTATTTCAATAATACTATATAATTTTAAAACCTTATCAAAAATATGTGATCCATATTTAACAGTATTAAATTCGCTTCCTAAAGTAGCGTTAGGTCCAATTATAATAATATGGATAGGTGCCAATACTAAAAGTATAATTACTATGGCAATACTTATTTCAATAATTGTAAGCATACAAACAATATACAATGGTTTTGAAAACACTGATAAATTAAAAATAAAATTATTTAAAACTTTTAATGCGTCTAAAGTAAGCACATTAATAAATGTAGTTATACCAGAAAATAAAAAAATTATTTTAAATACTTTAAAAATCAATATTTCGATGTGTTTGATAGGTGTTATAATGGGAGAATTTTTAACGTCTAAAGCTGGTATTGGATATTTAATATTATATGGTTCACAAATATTTAATTTAAATTTAGTTATGACAGGCATATTTTTACTAATTATTATATCT
>CAVBMP010000063.1:0-8085 GCA_963596555.1 Bacteroides helcogenes | reverse complement strand
ACTAGATTTTTTGGTATCTAGAGAGGATTTTTTATTAACAACTGTCAAACTAGGGGGTTGCAATAGTTGTTGTAATAATTAAGAAAAGAGTTTCTCCTTTGAAACTCTTTTATAATACAGTCTTTTATACTTCTCCTACCAATGTAATAAAAATATAAATTTTTTCACTTTTATTGAATTTTTTTTCATATTATGGTATATTTTTATTAAGGATTGAATAGAATATTAATGATGAATGGCACTTGACAAATATAGTTTTATAGTGTATTATACTTATCATTATTAGTCCTTTACTTATAGTCTGGGACTTATAGAGGCTTTAACCGTTGCGCCAGTAAGCAATGGTTTTTTTATGCAAAAAAAGAACTATTCAGACCATATTGGAGCAGTTCTTATTTTTATTGCAGAATTATCTGCATAATATGCAGTAACGAATTTTCCTCTCTTACTTCCTGTAATCATAATTATAACTACATAATCTTCTGGTGTTATTATAGCAACTCTTCTACTATTATCATATATTTTTCTCTTTTTGTCCCATCCAACATACAATTCTGCTTTAGGATTTTTTAATACGTATTCTATCCAATCAATTCTTTTTGCTCTTTCTACTGAAAATATATCCTTATTACCATTTACTTTATCAGATGACTCATAAAACGCATGATCAAATCTATCTTCATGAAAAGTTACCTCTATGCCATCAAATGTTTGTAATCCTTTTTTACAATATTTTTCTACATAATATTTTTTATAATCTTCCGGTGTTGGTAATGTTACGAAATTAGGAACACTATTCATATCATAATCTAATTTCAAATAAATTGAATTTTGTTGCACTTTTGTTAGTTGGTGCTAATTCATGACCTAATTTTGTTTCAATATAGTCAATTAATTCTAGTTTTACACTTGAATTTCCATTTTTGCCAAAATTCATTTTATATGAAGTTGCCCCCATTAATATATCTTCTAATTGTAGAAAAACTGATTCGTGTGATTCGATAGCATAAATTTTTTCTATGCTATTAGGATGATTCTTATTATTTAAACATCTTTTTAAATCATTTAACACGTTTGGATCACTATAAGTCTTTATATCGGTATATATTGTATACTTAAAGTTCTTTGAAATCCAATTATTTAATAATTGATAATAAAACTTATAAAATCCTAATTCTGCGTTATCATTATGATATTTTAAATCAATTTTATTTGAATCAATACATATTGCCCTAAAATTTATATCATAGTTTGCATATATATCTATCATTTCTTTATATAACCTTAAATATCTTTTTGTGACTCTATTCCATTTTAATTCTGCTTTGATATTCAAACCATATTTTTGCTTTAATTCATTAATTTTGTTTTTGATATCTATTCTATCTTCTCTATTAATCATAACTCCACCAATAAAAATATATTTATTAGTGTCTGAAATTACATTTCTGTTATAGAATAGATCTTGTCTACTTTCATCACAATATAGTTCTATCATTTTTGTCACCTCGAATTACAAATAACATTATACTATATTTCTACTATTTTTTTAAGTATTTAAAGAAAAAAAGATACTTACTTCAAATATCTTCTTTCACATAATACATGCTTATATTTTAAACCATTCTCTTCATTCTCAGAAAGCACTGTTTTAGTCCACTCACTTTCATCAAACATAGGAAAATATACATCAGCATCAAACTCGCCATCAACAAGTGTTAAATACATTTTAGTTGCATAATCTATAAATTCACTATATATTTTCGCACCACCTATTATAAATAACTCCTCAGAAGAATCTTTATAATGTGAAAGTAGACTTTCTATATTATTATATACATCTACCTCTTCTGGAAAGTCATTGCTACTAGATATAACAACATGTTTCCTATTAGGAAGAAGTCTACCTAATGATTCAAATGTTTTTCTACCCATTATTATAGTGTGATTAGTTGTTTTTTCCTTAAAGAACTTTAAATCCCCTTTTAATGACCAAAGTAGTTTATTATCACGGCCTAATTCTCTATTTTTGCCTATTGCTGCGATTATTGTATACATAACTCACCTACTGCGCTATATCAAACTTAATCTTACCATGATGTTTATAATTAAGTATCTTAATGTCTTTAAGTTCACTACTATTGTCAAAATCATAAAAATCTTTTACTTCTGGATTTAACCATAATTCAGGCGCAGGTAAATCTTCAAGTTCCTCTCCTCTTCTTATTTGTTCCTTAATACCATCAACTTGATTTACATATATATGAGCATCTTTAATACTCCAATATAATTTACCAGGTTTAAGACCACATACATGAGCAAGCATATATAAAAGTACTGAGTATTGAGTTACATTAAATGGAAGTCCTAAAGGTACATCACAACTTCTTTGATGAACCCATGCATTTAAGTGACCATCTGTAACATCCCATTCACTAGACCATACACATGATGGTAAAACTGCTGTATCCAAGTGTTCATTTTGCCATAAACTAATAAGCATACGTCTATCTGTTTTATTATGTTTAAGTGAATTAATAAGTTTATTCATTTGATCATACTCTCTAACTATCCATCCATAAGCAGTACCAATAGTGTGAGCCCATTCTTTACCAAAATCTTTAACTATGTCTTTTTTAACTAATTTATCATTCTCATCAGGCACCATTTGAGTTGCTTTCCACTTACCATCCTCATCTATTTCCCATTCATTCCATATATTAACATTTCTCTCTTGAAGCCATCTTACATCATTACTTTGCACTTGATATATCCAAAGCATCTCAAGAATTGCTTGTCTATAAAATAATTGTTTAGTTGTTAAAAATGGAAATTCATCTTCCAAATCAAATTCAAAACTATATGCTGGTATCTTAATAGTATTAATACCAGTTCTATTCTCAACCTCTACTCCTTCTTCTAATATTTTCTTACAAAGTTTTAAATACTCTTTGTCCCATTTTGCCATCTTATACCTCCATATTATCTATTAATATTCTTTTTATATCAGACCAGTCCTTAGCCCTAATTATTCCTAATTTCTTAAGTTCTTCATCACTAATATTTTTATTATGATAAGCAGTATATAATATTTTAATATCTCCACCAGTTAAATTCTCAATTTTATCATCAATAAATATATCACACTTCAATATACTTTTATTACCAACAAATACAAAGTTCATCGGATCTAAAAATGGAAAATTCTTCATTAAAAATTCATATTTATTCTTAACAAATATACCACTATCACTAACTATTTCCCTAAAAATAAATGATGTCCCAATAAATACTTCATATTTTTCATTAAGTTCTTTTATTACTGAAACTGCATTATCATTAATATGCCCATAATCATATTCATTTTTAGTTAGAAAGAATTTAAAGAAATCTTCTTTATCTTTAATAACATCTTGTTTGTAAAATCCCACGAAGTCTTCATCTTTATAATTGGTCCCTAAATATTCATTTATTATTTCAGTTAATGTTTCACTAGTAATAGTGTCATCCATATCAATAACAATAGTCTTCTTCTTCATTAAAACCTCGTCATTTTAATTTTATTGGTTTTAATATTCTTTAGTTCACTATCAAGAATACTTTCTATTTCAGAACTAATATCTTCAATACCACGAATATCATCAACATTATTATATTTTTTAGTTTTCAAACAATTTATATATTTCCAATTATATTTTTTAGCAATATAAAGATATGTTTTCTCTGCATTCTTTAAATGTTCAACATTGTTTTCATTCCCATCACCAAACTCTCTATTTTTTCTAAGTTCTCTTGATGCTTCATAAGGCATATGTAAGAAAAATACTAAATCTGGTCTAGGTAATTCACATAAATCAAATTCTAGTTTTTCAATAAAATCAAGAATTTTATCAATCTCTTTTTTATTTTTACCCTTTCCTGCTTGATGTCCCATATTAGATGTAGTATACCTATCTAATATTACAATATCATTTTTATTTATTTCACTTTCAATCTCATTTAAAAAGTTATATCTCCTGTCAGCTGCATAATATAAACTACTAACAAGTGGATCCACGTTCGCAGCAGTCTCTTCAAACACAGACTCACCCATCTCTGGTTTACCTAAGTATGATGCCCCTACTATCTTACCAGTGGATGATGTATACACAGGAAAAGAATATCTTTTAACTTTAAGTCCTTTATCAATCAAATACTTTTCAACATTTTTACTCTGTGTCTCTTTACCAGAACCATCTGTTCCTTCAATGACAATTATTTTTGCTCTTTTCATAATCCCACCCTATATTTTCATACTAATTCAATTTTACCATAAGATTATTATTTTTAAACATTAATTTTATTTTAATGTAAATTAAAAAGCAAATCCAATAGGAAATGCTTTATTTATTTAATGTTCCAATGTCCACCATTATCAGGACCAATTCTTTCAATTAAATCATTATCAATTAATTTTTTTAAATTGTATTTAACACCATCAGTTGTAATATTTAATCTTTCAGATAATTCATTTCTTGTAATTTTAGGATTATCTTTAATAAGTTCTATTATTCGTAATTGATTATCATTCAATTTGATTTTCTGGGTAGTTTTCTGGGTAGTTTTTTTCAATGCTGTATTAATGCAATTTAATACGAAACTAATAAATTCATTAGCATTTCCGTTAATATGGCACTTGGCAATTGAATTATAATATTCTTCTTGTTTTAAATACATTTCTTCTTCAACAGGAATATATTTAAAATTAGGATTCCAATTAGTTAAAATTAAATTTACCCAAAACCTAGCAATTCTTCCATTGCCATCACTAAAAGGATGAATATATACAAAATAGTAATGAAATAATGCAGATAATATTAATGGATGTATTTCATCTTCTTTATCATTTAAAAATTCAAATAAACTTTTCATTAATGATGGAACTAATATTGATTCAGGCGCAGTATAGATTATTTCATTTTCTTTTTTTACTGCTTCCCCATGGTTTCTATAATAACCATTATCATCATCAAAATACTTCATTAAAAGAGTATGAGCTTTTATGAAATCATCTTCATTTTTCCAATCATATGCATCAATATTTTCATATAGTTCATTAGCATTTTTTACTTCTTGTATTTCTCTTCTATCTCCAAGTACCAATTTATCATCAATAATTCTTTCAACTGAATTTAATGATAAAGAATTTGCTTCTATCGCAAGAGATGAATATATTGATCTTACTTTAGATTTAATTAGCATATTTCTTTTTTTATTATTATCATTAATCACTATTAAAGAAAGTCTATTTTCAATTTCTTCAATACATTTGTTATGCTCATCACTAATATAAAATATTGGTTCTATTGTATCTATATTTCTCATCTTAACCGCCCTTTCGTCAGTTTAAATCTAATAGTATTTTATCAAATTACTTAAATGAAGTCTATATTAGTCTTTCCAAATAATTGATATACTTATAGCTATTTCCGATATCTAAATATGCACAAAAACACATTCTTACAATATCTAATTCATTTTTTGAAATATTACCATTCTTATACATTTTTTTAATTTTTCTTCTTTGTCTATATATCGTATTCTTATCAGGAACAAAAGAAACTTTACCATTATTATCCATATGAAATATCCACTTACAATATTTAAAATAATCACTAATTTTTACTATTTTAGTTTTATTTTTATTGATAATTATCTTTAATTTATTTGCAAGTTCAATATAATTTTCAAGTACATTATAAGCAGTATGATAATCACTTGCAAAAAATACAGTATCATCCATATATCTAACAACAGAACAACCGTTATCTTCAATATAATGATCCAATGTATTTGGTATTATACTTGCCTCTCTTTGCGCAATTTCAACTCCTAATGCAATACCTTTACCAATAAACAAATAATCTTCTATAACTTTTATAGTATAATCATTTTTAATATATTTCTTGTGTATCTTATTAATTACATCATGACTACAATTTTCAAAAAACTTAGAAAAATCAATAAGAACAACATATCCATTATAATAATTTTTAAAATTTAATAAAAGTTTATGTTTAACTCTTTTAAGTGCAAAAGAAAATCCTTTATTAATTTGACTAGCACCATTATCATATATTAAATGAGGTTCATATATTGGTAATAATATTTCATTTGATATAACTTTATGAATTAATCTATCTCTAATATGCGGAGCATCTATTTTTCTAACTTTTCCCCTTTCATTTATTATAAATTGATATGTATCTAAAACTTTATAAGAATTATTTTTTATATCATGACAAGTACTTGCTATAATAGTAAACAAATGCAATTTGAAAAGTTGAGTAGATCTTTTCCACCCAACTTTATTACAACACTTAAAAGAATAATGCATAACTGTAGAGAATGAAAAACATTTATTTATATCACCATATTTATTGCTTCTTTCAATTATTTTTTCTTCTCTTTTTGCTTTTCTTCTTAAATATCTATTTTCTCTTCTCTCTTTACTAGTCATAATAAAAGAAAAGTATTTCTACTTTTCAAGATTAATGTATAAGACAAACTATTCATTTAATTACACTTACATAGTATATACCCATAAAATTAAGATAAATGAATAAACTCTTAACTATGCAAGAAGCGTCCGAGTATATACATCATTAATCATCTTTAAGAATATATATTCTAAGGTTATACCAATCCTTTCTTTTATTAAAGCAGTTAAAGTGTTATTCAAAACAACTTTATTTTACCTGTTCTGTTTAATTACAGAAATCTGGAGAAACGCCGTTTGTATTATTAGCATTATTGTTGTTCCAATCGCCATTGTTATTGACATTGTAGAAATTGTTGTTATTGTTAGAATTGGCCGAGCGGAGCATAAAGAATAGCCCCGGCGATCACGTAATTATTATTAGTACACCTATTTCAAAAAACTATTCAAAAATTATTTCAATAGTTTTAGAAACCAATAATTCAATTATATCTTTATCAGTAATATCTTCTTTTAAAACCTTAGTACTCTTTTTCTTATCAGCATTAAGTACACCTTTTATTAAATCATATTGTCTTTGATATTTAAGTCCTAATGCTTCCAATTTATTATCTAACATTTTTGTTGCTTCAGTAAAAGTATAGTTTTTGCCATTCTTTCTAGAAAAACATTTAGAAGGATTATTATATAACATTCTTACCATATCCATTACTCTTTTTTCAAGAGCATGTAAACAAGTATAAGACATTTTCAAAAACCATCTTCTAGTTATATAGTCCTCAGCAGTAACCGGTTTTATACTACATGCCATATTTGCAAAATCTGCTTGTAAGCATGCCAATCTATCAATTGGTTGCTGGTATATTCTTGCCCATCTTGCTGATAATTTAGAACATAAATTCATTATTTCAACTTGAAGTTCAAAAGCATTGTCAACATAATCTAATCCACTAGGTTTTCTTTTAAATCTTGGTACTGACATACATTAAATCTTTTTACCCTTTCTTAAAATTTTTATTTGGTCCAGTTATGTCTTAATCGACATAACTGGACATTCTTTTATATCTTTTTATTTTTCTTCATATCGCTTTGTCCTCACTTCCGTTCGGAGCACGCTCATTATTATTTTACTAACCTTTTTTATTTAATCGGTTAATTTATCTTTTAATATTATTTTTTTCAAATCTTTCAACTTCCTATCTTACAATTTATTACCCAATTCGGAAAGCTGGAGAAACGCCGCGCGTATTATTAGCAGTACCGTTGCTCCAATCGCCATTGTTATGGACAGTGCAGAAAGCGTAGTTATAGTCAGAAATGGCCGAGCGGAGCCACCACAACGATGCAGTAGTTCCATTTTTCTTTTTTATTGCTTCTGCATAATTATTTGTTGTCACACCTTTAATATTATAATAATCTAATTGTCTTGTATTATCTCTTGCTGTATCATAACTAATTGTGTTTGACGTTCCCTGTGCCCATATTTCTGCTGTTGCTAATAAATATAATTTATCAGTAGATGTAAAATTAGTTTCTCCACTTGTACTACCATGTCCTGATACTGTTTTAGTATCAATGATTACACTTTTTAAATCATTTGGTAATAA